>CAZDNU010000104.1:0-1561 GCA_964506865.1 uncultured Fusobacteriales bacterium
AGAAATAAGCTTTTTATAATTAATATTATAATGGTTTTATGCATTATATTAGTTTTTTCGATATTTTCAATGAAATTATCAGATGAGAGTATAGAAAAAAATTATGATCTAGTAGCAAGTGCAGTGAATAATTCTTTGGATATTCAGCTGGATTCATCTACACAAATTGCGAAAAATGTGCTAGAAAATAAAATTTCAGAGTTAGAATTGCAGGCAAAGATTATATCTGAAAATCCTAAATTAAAAGATTTATTGTTGTACACTAAAATATACGAAGTAAATAATTTACAAGGTACAGTCCGAAAAAAAGAGATAACACTAGAATCAGAATATGCCTATTATGCTAATAATCTCGCAGGCAAGATAAAGGGAGATTATTATAGTGGCGATAGAAGAAGTACTGGGATAGTGGAAGTAGAATTAGTAGATTATAAAGGAAATGTAGTCGGACGAACAGGACAAAATTCGCAATTTTATGAAGAACCAGCTTCGGTTCGACTAAAAAGTGTGCTCCGAAATAAGGCAACAATAAGTGAGATGATATCTAATCAAGATGGGCTAGCTATCAAAACTTATAAAGCAATATATGATTCATATAGCAAAAGAGTGGGAGCTATTATCTTGACAATGCCAATTGATGTACACTTTATTAATGAATTAAAAAGCACAACTAATATAGATTTGTTTATATTTAATAAATATAAAATGTTAGGGACTAGTCTTTTCGAATATGAGGGTGATAAAAAGGTATTTAACGAATTAATAGAAATGCATAAAAACTTTGGAAGCCAAAACTTTGAAAAGCAAACTCCTATAATGGAGATAAAAGTAGGGAGAAATTACTTTAAGGCCTCATATATCAAAATTACAAACAATCGAAAAGAATATTTGGGTGGAATAGTATTGGTTGTCCCCATTGACAATCTAAAAAGTGCAGTAAGTCTTATAAATAGTGCGAAGAAAAAAAATCGTATTGAAGCAATAAAAAAACTATTACTAATAACTACAGTGATGCTGGTATTGATAAGTACTTTCGTATTTTTGATAAGTACAGGAATAAGTCAAAAAATAACTAAAATAGGATATTCCGTAGCTAAAATAGCAAAAGGTGACTTAACTCAGCAAGTGAACTACAAAGCACAGGATGAACTTGGAAAATTAGCAAAAAATATAAATATAATGACAAAGCAATTACGGGAAAATTTTATGCTAGAAAAAGAATGGAACAAAAACCTAGAGGTAATGGTTGCTGATCGTACTAAAGAAGTAAGAATGCTTTTGGAAGATATGGAAAATAAAAATAAACAATTATTAGAACTAGATAAAATGAAAGATGAATTTTTGGCGAATACTTCTCATGAATTAAAAACACCTCTAAATGGTATAATAGGTATAGGGGAATCATTGTTGGAAAGTTCTAAAAATGAAATGTCGGATAAGTTAAAACGAAATTTATCTATGATTGTATATAGTGGAAAAAGACTGGCAAATTTGGTAAATGATATACTAGATTTCTCAAAAATGAAAAATAAAGCTATGGACATAGGTTTTGAACCTGTGA
>CAZDNU010000105.1:0-1712 GCA_964506865.1 uncultured Fusobacteriales bacterium
TGGGTCGTTTGTTACATCTGTATATGTCAAACGCGGCGGAACAATTTTGTATGATTTATAAATTTCTGCTATTCGGCCGCTTATTTTCATTTCATATAGCACATTGTTCAAATCATTATATATTTGCTTATGTTTAGACTTCTTTGACATGCCATAAAAATTACCAATTATATTTCGCCATACATATTCAGCATAGACATAATCAGTGAAATTATTTTTTTCTAGCTCTTCTTCTATAGACTTTTTGTCCAGGATTATCATTGTATCAAAGCGTCGATTGATAAACATCAGCGCCATATTCTTATCATCAATTGAATCAATCTTATTCAAATCATTATCATGATCAAATTGATCAAAATATGCTGTTCCTTTTTTTACTCCAATTTTTTTACCATACAGATCTTCATAGGACTTTATATCTTTTTTTACATCTTTTCTTGTCAAAAAAAGTATATCTTTATCTTGATATCCTATCTCACCTAAATAATTGATAAATTCTTCCCTTTCCCTTGTCCTTATAGTTCTTGGGACTATGTCCACATTCCCTTTTTGCAAATCATATAGACTACGTTTGAATGGAACAATTTGCCACTTCACAGTATAACCTAGCTTCTGAGCCGCCTCTTCTAATATATCTTTTAATGGACCGTTTAATTTACGATTCTCATCGATACACATTTCCGGAGGCCTGTTTCTAAAATCACAAATTAATATCTTTTCTTCTGCCTTTGCTGACACAGCAATTCCCATAAGCATAAAGAAAATATATACTATAGCCTCTCTCATAATACACCTCTACTCTTTCATCATATTTTCTCTCTATTTTTCTATTTATACTCAACTAGCATAAATCCATGTTTTTCTACCTCTACTTCTCCACTTATATCTTTCGAATTATATAAATCATATATCGTTTCACTTCCAAATACATTCTTGACATCAAATTTTTGAGCTTTTCTGTTATCAAAATTAAGTATAACTGCTATCTTTTGATTGTTACTTAATTTAGTATATGCATATAATTTTTTATTTTTTATGTCCAGTTTTTCTATTTCATATGATCTCATTGCCGGATTTTCTTTTCGCAAGGAAATCAATTTACGATAATGCTCCAATAATGAATCTTGAACACCTTTTTGTTCTTCTACCGATATTCCATCATTTGGCTTTGTGTATTTAGGACGTATACCATTTTTCCGCATCCACTTTGTCATTTTTTCACCCTTAGCATCCTTATACCAATCAAATGGTTCACGTATATTTTCATCTGGCTTTTTACCCATTTGTCCTATCTCTTCCCCATAATATATGAATGGAGCGCCTCCCATAGTCAGTAGCATTAGAGTTGCATGTTTCATCTGTTTCTTTGCTCTATTTATGTATATTTTGTTTGGCATTACCACAAATTCACTCATTGGTCTATTTTGATCATGATTTTTTATAAATGGCGCATCAATGAAGTTTTCATTATATTCGCTAAATGCTTCATAGTTTAACGGCAAAGTATCTATCAAACCCGAACCTCTCATATTTCTTGCAGTGTTTACGATCATAGTCCCCAAGTCAAAATTAAAATTCATATCAAATTCTCTAAAATATTGCGCTACTTGCGAAGACTCCATCCAGTTTTCTGCTACCATTATTGCTTCAGGGTTTTTATTTTTTATACTTTTTCTCATTTCATACCAAAACTCTTTATTTTTTTCATGATT
>CAZDNU010000106.1:0-2118 GCA_964506865.1 uncultured Fusobacteriales bacterium
TTTCTCCAGCATTAAGCAAGTGTTCTTTGTCTTCAAATAAAGGTATTACATTTATTTTAGCAGGCTTAAATTCTCCTATCCACTCTTCAATAGTTATATCATTTTTGTTAAGCTTAGCAGATTTTTTACCCACTACAAAGTCCATATAATATCTGTATATTCTGTCTATACTTTTCGCACTACCTGCCATAGGAAGTATTACTTCAAAAATCGGCGCTAACTCCTCGTTATAAAATACTTTTGCAAGATCAAACACCCTAGGAATTCTCTCAAGTTGCTCAAGTAATATTTTTGCTTCATTTTTCTCTTCCTCGGGATTGGGCACTCTTAATGTTAAAAAAATATCTTTTCCAAGTTTATTTTCTCTAAAAAAGTCCTCATCCTTTAAAAACAGTTTTTTTACAACAAAATTATCTACTTCTTTCCCTTCACAATCCCACATCTGTTCATCACAGCCTAAATGCGAATAAGCATAATAAGCCTCTAAGACTTCATCTTCTCCACTTAATTTTGGATCTTTTGAAAAAAACGGTGTATTTACATTGTCCGGATGTTGAGTACTCATAACCTTAGGTATTTTCATTTAACTCTCCTCCTTTTTCTCTACTTACCAACACGTTCCAATATTTGACTATATGCCTCTTCAATGTTTCCCATATCATTTCTAAATCTGTCCTTATCTAGTTTTTCTTTTGTTTCTTTATCCCAGAATCTGCATGTATCAGGTGAAATCTCGTCTGCTAGTATTATCGTTCCATCTTTCGTTCGTCCAAATTCCAGTTTGAAGTCTACAAGCATAATTCCGATTTTATCAAAATATTCCTTCAGTATATCATTGATTTTGAATGTATACTCTTTTATAGTTTCGATCTCTTTTTTTGTTGCAAGTTTCATAGCCAATGCATGATATTCATTTAATAACGGGTCTCCCAGTGAATCATCTTTGTATGAAAACTCAAATGTTGGTTGATCAAATATAATCCCCTCTTCTACTCCGTATTTCCTACAAAAGCTTCCGGCTGATATATTTCTCACTATTACTTCCAATTTGACTATTTCAAGACTTTTGATCAACATATTATTGTCATCAATTATTTTTTCAAAATGAGTTGGAATTCCTTTTTCCTCCAGCAAAGTAAATAATACTGACGATACTTTATTATTCACTTTTCCCTTGTTTCCAATAGTTCCTTTTTTTTCGCCGTTAAAAGCTGTAGCATCATCTTTAAATTCCTGTACCAACAAATTTGAATCTTGCGTACTAAATACTCGCTTTGCTTTTCCTTCGTGCATTAATTTAATTTTTTCCATAATCTATCACTCCTTTATATTTTATTATCATTACTCGTTATCGGAATCCGATAACAGTGTCCAAAAAAAATTATACTTCCTCTAACTCTCTTAATAAAGGTATCGCTTTTTCTTTTGCGACACTTAGCACGTCATTACCTTCTTCTGTTATTGAATAATAATTTCTATTTTTACCATTTACTAGACGTACTTCTTTTTTTAATAAGCTGTTTTTTTCTAACTTTGCCAATATAGGATATATTGTCCCAGGACTAATATGATATCCTTTACTTTCTAATTCTTCTATCATTCCTAACCCAAAAAACGGATCTTTTTTTGCTTGTACTAATATATGCAATTCCATAAATCCTAACAAAAGTTTTCTCGGGATTTTATTTTTCATTTTTTTCACCTCTTGTTATCATTATCCGATATCTACAATAACTTTATCATATCCTATAGATTTTGTCAAGAAATTTTTATATTAGGAAAAATTGTGGGAAATTAAACTTTTAATCCCTTTTTATACAGTTAAATTTGAATTTTCAGATATTTAAAAACTTTTTAAAAATACTTGATTTTTCGTAAAAAAAATGGTATTATACTATTCGTTGAGATAAATATTAATAAGGAGGTGCATGTTTTGGCTCATTCAAAGTCTGCAAAAAAAAGAGTAAGAGTCGCTGAGAGAAACAGAGTTAGAAATTTAGCGTTAAAAAGTAGATTAAAAACTATGTTGAAGAAGTTCGAAGTAGCTCTTGATGGGGAAGATATGGAAGCAGCTAAACAAGCTTTAGCCGTTGCATATAAAGAGCTTGATAAAGCAGT
>CAZDNU010000107.1:0-2773 GCA_964506865.1 uncultured Fusobacteriales bacterium
TTCTATATCTTTTTCATCTACTTGAAAATTGCCATCCACGTCTCCAGGCAACTTATAATTGCTCAAGTCAATGGCACTATTACTTACATTTAGCAAGAAATTTCCTGCTTCACCTCTTGGATAGTAGCCACCCTCTATTGCATAACTTTCATCAATTAAAGAAATAACTGTTGACAAATATTTTTCATCCAATTCTATGTTTTCATCTTCTTCTATTTCGATCTCATTTTCAATAAAATCATTTAACATATCTTTTTTTAGGTTGTATGCAGCCGTACTATCGAAATTATAATTATATAGTACATCAGAGGTATCAATTATTGTATTTCCCTCTATTGGTTCGGCGCTATCTTCTAAGGTTATAGGTATTGTTTTGATATACGCTAACTCATTAGCAGTTGTTATAGCTGTTATCTCTATAGTATACTCTCCATAATTTAAATAGTTATAAGTTTCCCCAATGTTATTAAAATTTTCTTCTACAATACTAATATGATCCTCTATTCCCCACTTTATTACTATTTCTTTCAAGTGGGCATCCTCACAAATCACGTTTCCAGATAAAGTTACTTCCAAATCATTAATAGCCTCGTTGATATTTATTGCTACATTTGGTATCGGATCATCATCCCCACTTCCAGAACAAGCCGATACTAAAATCGTGATGATTACCAGTAGCATTAATAATATCTTTTTCAAATCAATCCCTCCATTTCAAATTTAATTTTTTTTGAAGCAATACACTTAGTTCAATTTTTTAACTTCTATACATCTTTTACTATGAAATTTCAAGTAAATTATATTTTAATTTCTTATATCTCTCCAGTCAAATTCGCATCCTTATACTTCTTTTGATATATGTTTATGTGATTATAAACTATTCTATTACTTTTGTCAATAATTTTTTAACTTGTCTCTCTAAAAAATTTAAAAGGATTTTCGACTTATAAACAGAATATAAATATAAGAATTATAGTAAATAAGGAGGTAAAGCTATGACCAATACTGAAGCAAAAAAATCAACTTCAAACGCATCAGGCAAAATAAGCAAAACTTCTCCAAAACAAAATAATACCCCGATGCCTATCAAAGACAAATCAGAATACAAAATTTATATTAATGAATCGTGGTACATACCTGTGAATAGCAATGGATACTGCTCCGGTGCATATTATGAGGGAGCACTTGGAGTAATTATACAGATAAAAAATCAAAATGGCGGTATCTATGCACTCAAATTACCCCGTCAACTTGCAGATACATTAAAAGAGAATGCTTATATCTGCGAGCTTTTACGCGAAGAAAAATCAAATTTGGAAAAAATTTTTACACGGGAAGGTGAAATCGGAAGGGATGCACTACTTCGTGGGGGTTTTTTAAGCGAGAAGATATTCCAAAGTCCTGTGGAAAGTAAAAATTCATCATGTGAAGAAGCAAGACAGCAACACAATCAAATTATTGCTGTGCAATTTTCAAAAGGAAAACCGCCTCGATTTTGTAGCATTATACCCAATGACTCAGATACTTTTTTGTTATACCCTACAGAAATAAAAAAATCAGATTTTCCTCTTGTTAAATCAAGCGATTTATCTAAAATTCAAACTCTAGCAAAAAAGGATGATGTCCCCTGGGAAAAATCTGTAGTTTTATACGATTTACCCAAAGATTCCAATAAATCAAATATATCAATCCTTAACGACTTTCTCCTAGAAGATTCTAGTTACAGTAATTTATGGTATGTTTGTCTACCAGGAATTGTATATGAGTGGGGTAAAATGACTCTTACCGAAACAATTAACAGTAGAAAAAATTCATCATGGACCTTAAGCCAATACCTGTCTTTAACTAAAGTAATTTTGTCCGGAGTAAATGCTTTGCATAACCGACAAATCGTTCATGCTGATATTCGACCTGCAAACATAATGTGTGTAGGAGCTCCAGATAATCCAACTCACTACAAATTAATAGATTATGGAAGTTTTAATCAATACGACCAAGAATATTCTACAAAAAAAATACTTGGTCCTACACTGGGGCGCGAAAGAATATCGCCTTTCTATTCAAATGAGCGAAAAAATATAACTGAACGTGAAAATTGTGATACTGCTATATTTTTTAACTCCAAAGAAAGTGATAAAATGGTAGTAGTTTTAGGTTGGAGAAATAGTCTAATACAAAATGATAAAATAAAAGAAGATGTGATATCTGAAATCCAGAACTTAAAATTTCCTTCTCAAAGTAAAGACTCCGTTAATTTTGAATATGATCAAAATTTATTGATTCCCGGCGATAAAATTCAGATACGAAAATATATTTTTCATATTGCAGATATTACATTTAGCAAATCAGGAAATACTGTTTTGCTTTGTAACAAAAATTACTGGAAAATTTTCCACGGAAAAATAATAACAGCTTGTGAAGATAAGATAGAAAATGAATATTGGATATCAATTTCAAGTACCATAGAGTTGCGCCAATGGTCATATGCCACAGATATGTACAGTGTTGGTGCCATCCTAATTTATACCCTATTTTGGGGTGGTAATGACCTTAGTAAAAGAAATCTAATTGAATCAGAATTTATAACTATGCTAGATGAATTGAATAGTGTTCCTTTTTTTAAAAATATGTGGATGGATTTATCTCCACTTTGTGCTCAAATTGATTCATTTTACAACGATGATTCTTCATTAAAAGAAATTGCTTCGTTTGTGTTCAATCCTGAATCATATTTGGATATACAAACTGAATCAAAAAATAGTAGTATTAATCA
>CAZDNU010000108.1:0-7914 GCA_964506865.1 uncultured Fusobacteriales bacterium
TGATACGGCAAGCCACAATTTGCAAAACTAATAAATTCTCCTCGTTCAAATATTACTATTTCTGCTTCTTCATTTATTCTTCTTAACCTAGCTGCTGCAGTAGCTCCTCCAGCTACTCCGCCAACAATTAAAATTTTCATACTTAGCCTCCTTAGGTTTTACCTATTAGTTCCTTGCACAAAATCTGCAACCACTGTTTTACATAAGCTCTTTTTCTCTTATTTTTTATCCAGCACGCCTCTTTTTCGCCTATTGGAGATTTACTTTTTTTCTAAAGCATAAAGTAAGCAAAAATGTTAATCATTTTTAAATTTAGAATAAATACTCTGTTAGTATTGGATCTCTTCCTAATTTTTTATCATTAAAATATTCAAATAAAGATATTCCAAGAAATCCACCGGAAATATTATATACATCTTTAAATCCTAAGTGTTTTAATGCTAAGGTAGCATTATAACTTCTTTGTCCTCTTTTACAATGAAGATATATTGGTTTATCTTTTGGAAATTCCTCAACTCTTTGTCTTAGCTGGCTAAGCGGGATATTTTTTACGCCTTTTAAATGTCCTGCTTCATATTCTATAGGCTCCCTTACATCTATGATTACGGCTCCCTTTTCCATTAAGTTTCTTACTTCACTTGCATGTACCTGCTTAAAATCTCCGTTCATAAGATTTGTAGCTACATAACCTGCATAGTTTACTACGTCTTTTGCTGTCCCAAACGGTGGCGCATAACAAAGTTCCAAATCTTTAAGATCATAAATTGTTCCACCAAATTTTATTACAGTAGCTATTACATCTATTCTCTTATCTATATTTCCCTGTCCTATTGCTTGTGCTCCCAAAATCTTCCCTGTTGGTACTTCATATACCAATTTGAAATGTACCGGTGTATTTCCGGGCATCAATCCCACCATATCACTTGGTATAATTCTTACACAGTCATAATCAATATTAAGACCACTATGTTCAATAAAGCCTGCAGTCATACCTGTTGACGCCGCATTATAATCAAAAACTTTTATTATTGATGATCCTATATACCCTCTGTTATCAATTATTTTTCCATTAATATGATCTGCTACTCCTCTCGCTTGTTTTTGAGCCGGACCTGCAAGAGGTAACTTAAAGTAAGCATTGAATAAATAGCTGTAAACTTCTATTACATCTCCTACCGCATATATATCATTATCATTTGTTTTGTAGTTTTGATCTACTTTCATTGCCCCTGTCTTGCCAATATTCAGACCTGCTTTTTTTGCCAAGTCTGTTTCAGGTTGCACCCCTATGGCAAGCACTACAACATCAGAAGCCACTTTATTTCCAGATTCTAGTACTAAGTCACTATTTTCAAATGAGCTTACTTTGTCTCCAACTATTAAATTTATTCCGTGATCATCTAGCTCTTTATGCAAAATTTGTACCATATCATAATCCAGTATTCTCAGTATTTGAGGCATCGCTTCCACCAGTGTTACATTGAAGCCTGCTTCTTTAAGATTTTCAGCGGTTTCTACGCCTATAAATCCTCCACCAATTACCGAGACATTTTTTACTCCTTCGCTGTCTATAGCAGCTTTTAACCTTCTGATGTCTACTACATTCCTTATTGTATATACATTTGCCTCATCTATTCCAGGAATAGGTGGTACAATCGGTTTACCACCCGGTGATAAAATTAATTTATCATATGACTCTATATACTCTTCACCTGTTGATATATTTTTTACTGTTACTTCTTTTTTCTTTCTATTTATTCCTAGTACTTCATTTTCAGATCTTACTTCTACGTTATATTGTTTTTTAAATTTTTCCGGATTCATCAATATCAAGCTTTCTGAATCTTTTACAGTTTCACTCAGATGATAAGGTAAACTACAATTAGAAAAAGATACATGTGGTCCTTTTTCAAAAACTATTATCTGATCTTCCTCGCTATGTCTTCTAAGCCTTGCTGCAGCTGAGGCTCCGCCGGCTACTCCACCAACAATTAAAATTTTCATATTTCCCTCCTTAAATTTTTCACAAACAACTTTATTGTTCTATATTGAATTGTTCTCAATATAATTTTACACTATTTCTATCCTCTTGTCAATTTTTTTTCAATTTCCAATCAATCAGCAATTAATTCTTTTATAGTTTTTTTACGCTTACTCCATTTTTTTTCAAATATTTTCCCAAATCTTGATCTATCTCTTTTATATGATTATAAAACCACTTCTTGCAATATTCAAAAAGTTCTTTGTCTATTTCCTCTTCGTTTTTCAAGTATTTTCTAGCTATTTCTGCTACTTTTCCCTTATATTTATAATGCTCTTTTTTATGTCTTTCGATATCTTCATACTTATACTTTTTCATATATCGCTCTTCTGTTTCAAAATGAAATTTTGTATATTCTACCAATTCATATAGTATTTTCCCTACAAATTGACGATCATTTTTTTCTTGTTTACTTAGATCATATAGTTTGTTTAATATATCAAAATATTTCTTATGTTGTGAGTCTATCTCCTCTACATTTGTTGCCAAATTTATATTCCAATTCATAAAATTGTTTTTCCCCATATTTTTCCCTTTCCTCATTAATAAATTTATCCGATGTCTACCGGAGCTCAAGACTCCCTCTCTTTAGGTACTTCGTTAAGCGCCACTACAATCCTAGATAAGGGAGTTTTTATTAATATTTGTAAGTTATCCTAAATAAAACCTCTATATTATCAATCTTTTAGCTGTTACCCCATCTACTTTATTTAATTCTTCCAGTAAATCAGGTATTGCTTTGTCTCCTTTTACTACTTCTAGCATTACTAAGCCAGACGATGTACAAATATCACTCGGTACATCATGCAAACCTAAACGCACTTTGATAATGCACCCATATTCCGTTAATATATTTTGTACTTTCACCGCACTATTTTCTCTCTTTTCAATTTTAATCGCTACAATATTATATTCCATTTTTATTCCCCCTTTGTATTTTTATACAAGTAGTATATTCTATCTGTTAATATATTATACTTTATTTTAGTGCCTTTTCCTTTTTTCCTATAAAATTAAAAGTAGAGATATGATTAATCACATCTCTACAATATTTTTATACTATTATTCCATTTAATTTTTATTTTTTTAGCAATCTACAAAATTTACCTTTCTATAATTCTATAATATGTATATCATTTATTTCATCAAATTCTTTCAGTTTTTTTACTAATATTTCTGGTACATTATTATCCACACTTAGTATCATCATTGACTCATTTTTTCCATTTGATACTATCATGTTAGATATATTTACATTATATTCACCCATAGCTATTCCTACTTTTCCTACTACACCAGGTACATTTTTGTGTGGTGCCATCAATAACTTTCCTTCAGGTACCAAGTCCATTTTAAATTCTTGGACTTTTACTATTCGTGGATGTTTTCCTTCAAATACTGTTCCCCAAAGTTCAAACTCTTTTCCGCTTTCTTGATATACTTTTAGTTTGATTATATTTCCATAGTTTCCTGTTTCTACATCCAAGCTTTCTTTTACCTTTATTCCTCTTTGTTCTGCTATTAGATTTGCATTTACAAAGTTTACTGTCTCAGGCACACTTGCATCTAGTATTCCTTTTAGCGCAACCAAAGATAATACTTTTAATTCCGATTTATCTGTTACTTCTTTGCCAGCGAAGCTAATCTCTATTTTTTTGATTCCCTCATTACTAAGTTGAGCATAAAATCTTCCTATCTTTTCTGATAACTCAATATATGAGCTTAATTTCTTGAAAGTAGTATCTGATACACTTGGTATATTTACTGCATTTTTTACAATTTCACCTTTTAATCCTGATATTACTTCGCTTGCTACTTCCATTCCCACTCTTACTTGAGCTTCAAATGTAGACGCTCCCAAGTGAGGTGTACCTACTACATTGTTAAATTTGTATAATGGGTGATCTGTTTGTGGTTCATTCATCCATACATCTATACCTACAGAAGCTATTTTACCAGACTCTATACCTCTTGCAAGAGCATCTTCGTTATATAGTCCTCCTCTTGCTACATTCACAAGTCTTACTCCATCTTTCATCATTTCTATCTCTTTATCTGATATCATATTTAGAGTTTCTTCTGTTCTTGGAGTATGAATTGTAATGAAATCAGCTTCTTTTAATAATTCTTCAAGAGTTTCCTTTTTTTCTACTCCTATTTTTTCAAATCTCTCATTTGTAATATACGGATCATAAGCTATTACCTTTGCCGGCGAAAAACCTTTTACTCTCTCTGCTATCAGTTTTCCTATTCTTCCAAGACCTATTATAGCTATTACTTTATTGTAAAGTTCACTTCCTTTAAATCTTTTTCTATCCCATTCTCCCGACTTTATAAATTTATCTGCCCACGCTATATTCCTACTCGTTGTAAGCAAAAGTCCCATTGTATGTTCCGCAGCTGATATTATATTACTTTCTGGAGTATTTGCCACTACCACACCTTTTGTTGTAGCATATGGTATATTTATATTATCTAGTCCAGATCCACCTCTACCTACTATTTTTAGATTTTTCGCTGCATCTAGAAATTCTTCATCTACTTGTGTCTCACTTCTCACCGTAATTGCATTGTATTCAGGTATTATTTTCAATATCTCTTCTCTGCTCAATTTATATTTTATATCTACTTGACATTGTGATTGCAAAAATTTTATTGCATCCTCATCTAATAGTTCAGCTACTAGTACTTTCATATTTTTTATATTATTCATTACATATTCCTCCCAATTATTTTTGTACAAGATATTTTTGTATTGCCTTCAAGCTGTCCCCTGCTTCAAATTTATCATATCCAAGTTCTGCCAGTACCATTTCCAGCGCAGAAAAAGTAGTTACTACATCCAATACATCTACATCTCCCAAATGACCAATTCTAAATATTTTACCCTTATAGTCAGCTTGTCCTCCTGCTATAGTTATTCCATATTTATCAGCCATTATTTTTTTTATTTTTCCACTATCTATGCCTTCAGGTGACAATACTGTTGTCACTGTATTACCTCTAGCTTCTTCTTCATCTATGAAAAACTCTAATTTTAAAGCTTTTACTCCTTCGGCTACGGCTTCTTTCATTTTTTTGTGTCGTGCTATTACGTTATCTATGCCTTCTTTTTTCAAAAGTTTACTTGCCTCATTTGTAGCTATTATTGTCGTCAAAGCTGGCGTAAATGGAGTTTGCCCCTCATCATATCGACCCAAAGCTTTTTCAAAGCTAAAATAAAATTTTTCTATATCTGATTTTTTACAAGCTTCTATAGCTTTTTCACTTAATGCAGCAAAAGCTATTCCTGGTGGCGCCATAAATCCTTTTTGTGAACCAGATACAGCACAATCAATTTGCCATTCATCTGTTTTAAATTCATTTGCACTAAGGCCACTAATAGCATCTACCACAAACAATATGTTTTCGTCTTTAGTTTTTATAGCTTTTCCAAAAGATTCTACATCATTTAGCACTCCTGTGGATGTCTCATGTTGAGTCATTAGGACACCTTTTATGTCAGATTCTTTATCCAACGCTTCCTGCAAATCAGATAATTTAGCTGCTTTGCCCCATTCATATTTTATCTCAACAACCTCTAAGTTATATGTTTTGCATAGTTGTACAAATCTTTTTCCAAAATTCCCTACATTTACTACAATCACCTTATCTCCTTTTGAGAAAAGATTTATAACTGCTGCTTCCATTGCTCCTGTACCGGAGGAAGTCAATGTAATCACAGGATTCTTTGTTTTAAAAACATACTTCAAATTTTCAGATAAATTTTTCACTACTTCCGAAAATTCATTTGTCCTATGGTGTATCATTTCTTTTGCCATTGCCAATCTTGCTTGTTCCGGAACCGGTGTAGGTCCGGGCGTCATCAGTAGATTTCTCATTGAACTCGCCTCCTAAATTTTTCTTTGAATTTTATGGTAATTATATCACTTTTTCGCTTTTTTTTCAACCATTATTTTCCCAAGAAGCCACCGAGCTTAAACCTCGGTGGCTTCTTTTTTTCTTATTTTACTTTTTTGATTTAATCAAATACCGGTCCAAAATTTTCTAGTATTATATCACCATTATACAGTTTTATTACTTTTCTATTTGTTCTATTTTCCCATTCCAAATCAGATTTTTCTTTTGTATCTTCATCAGTCCAAGCCCCTCTTAGAAACTTAAACTCAATGCCCAATGCTAGATTTAAATTTATTTCCCATACATTTTTTACACTATTATATTTCATTTTTCTAGCACTTGTCCACTTGCCTATACTATCATCAGCTCCTGATATATATATTTCATTTCCATGGCCAGCATCAGCATATACTACATATTTCAAAATTTATATGTCAGCATTATAAATGCCTGATTTAGAATTGTTTTATCTACCATTGGACTTTCTTGTATAGCTGATGGCACTCCAGTCGTCTTCCCAACTAATATTATATTACTTTTCTCATTTATCAAATATAATATCCCATATGATATCGACGGCAAATAAGCTTTCTTTCCTTTATAAGCCTGTCTTCCAAGTGCTATATTTTCCTCTTCGTTTTTTACACCAAAAAAATGATCACTATATGCTTCACTATAGTAGTCCAGTCCTAATTCTGATATAAAAATTGTACGTTTTGCTAACGGATAACCTCCTTTTAGTAAAATATCAGCTTTTATAGCACTACTTTCACCATATACATCCTTACTTATGTTTCCATTTAACTCTACACCATATTTCCACCTATGTGTCAAAGACAAGCCAATACGTATTTCTCCGTCACGATCTTGCATACCAGCATATTTTTTTTCATTTTTTGACATTTTTTCCAAATTATCTATATTTTTGCCTTCATACCCTGCAAAATCATATTCAGCTTTTGCCTTCAACTCGATTTTTTCCTTAATATCAGTATACAATTGATATGTAAATCCCATTCCTTCTATTGCAAAACGTTTGTATTGTAAGCTTATAATAGGAAATACTGCATGATCACTTTTCTGATGGATATATATATTTTCGGATTGTGCAGCTATTGCACCCACCCCAAATTCAAAGTCAAAGTCTTCTGTAGCATATATTATTTTTGCTCCTATAAGTATTAATATCAAACTTAGCTTTATTCGAAAATTGCTCATTATTTGTCAATCTCCTTTATCTAGATATGTCTACCTTTAAATTAAGTAGTACTTTTCTATTTTCCATTAGCCTTCGTCTACCTCTCTTCGATTTTCTATCGCTCTCATAATAGTTGCCATATCCGAATATTCTATATTTCCGCCCATTGGTATTCCGCTGGCTATTTTAGTTATCTTTATCCCAAAATTTTTCAAAAGTTTTGATAAATACATCGAAGTTGTTTCTCCTTCTAAATCAGGATTTAGTGCCAATATTACCTCTTTTACATTGTCTTCGGAAATTCTTTTTATAAGAGATTTTATATTTAAATCATCAGCATCTACTCCACTTAGAGGCGATAATTTACCATGTAGCACATGATATACACCTTGGTACATTCCACTTTTTTCCATAGCTATAATATCTCGTGTCTCTTCTACTACACATACCAACGTTTTATCTCGTTCGATATCATCACATATACTACAAATTTCTTGATCAGATATGTTTCCGCATACTTCACATTTCTTTATATTCTCTTTGGCTTCCATAATAGATTCAGCTATCATTTTAGCTTCTTCTACAGGCATCTCTAGTATATGAAATGCAAGTCTTGATGCTGTCTTTCTTCCTATTCCCGGCAATTTATTTAATTGATCAGTTAATTTTTCTAAATACTTTGACGACAAGTTTCTTCACCTCTATTTTTATTCTATATAAAAAAGTATACTTTATTTAATATCTTATGTCAAGAAAAAACGCACAAGGGGTCAGA
>CAZDNU010000109.1:0-2121 GCA_964506865.1 uncultured Fusobacteriales bacterium
ATGTATATAAAGAATATATAGAAGGCGTGGAAGAAGAGCAGTTTTTGTCAGTTGTAGCATCCATTATCGATACGAAACACAGTTATACAAGTGGTCACACCAAGAGAGTCGCTGCGTATAGCTATGCAATCGCAAAAGCTATGAAGTATAACGAAGAGCAGCTTACCGAGATAAGATATGCAGCGTATTTACATGATATAGGTAAACTAGCAGTAGATATAGATATATTGGATAAGCCCAGTAAACTAACAAATGAAGAATTTGATAAAATCAAGCTCCATGCAAAATATTCGTATGAGATATTAGAAGATACACCACGGCTAAAGAGATATTCTTTTGGAGCGCTGCATCATGAAAGAATAGACGGGAAAGGCTACCCTTTTGGATTAAAAGGAGATGAAATACCAAAAGGAGCCAAAATAATAGCTGTAGCAGATATATTGGATGCACTAACTTCAAATAGAAGTTATAGAAAACCGTTTACTTTCGAAGAAGCGTTTGAGCTTTTGGAGATAATGGAGCAGACGGCATTGGATAAAGAGATAGTAGATGTAGCAAAAGATTGCTTTAATGTATACTAGAAATATTCATAAAAAATACGATAAAAATGATTAGATTATTCTTCTGTAAAGAAGTGTTTTGGAGGAATTAAATATAGAGGTGATAAGAGTTGAGATTATCTGTAGCGATGATTACATATAATGAAGAGAAAAAGCTAGGGAAAACTTTGGAGTCTGTAAAAGCTTTAGCTGATGAGATAATAATAGTAGACAGTCATAGTAGTGATAAAACAGTGGAAATAGCAAAAAAATATGGGGCTAAAGTATATGACGAAGATTGGAAAGGATTTGGAGCACAAAAAAATTCAGCTTTAGATAAATGTCAGGGTGATTGGGTATTGATGATTGATGCCGACGAAGTTGTATCGGAAAAACTAGCTGAAAAGATCCAACAAATAGTATCAGGTACAAGAGATAATATAGTATACAAAATAAATAGAAATAGTGTTTGTTTTGGAAAAGAGATACGTCATGGTGGTTGGAGTAAACAGTATGCAATACGATTAGTGCGAAGAGATAGTGGGCGATGGAATGAAAACAAGGTACATGAACAATTCATACATAAGCAAAAAGAAAAAAAAATAAAAGAAAAAATACTGCATTACTCTTACTTGGATTTAGAAGAATATCTTGCAAAATTTAATAAATATACCAGTCTGAGTGCATTGCAAAATTATAAAAATAGAAAGAATGCTAATGTTTTAAATATTATTTTTAGTCCAGGGTTTAAATTTATAAAGATGTATATAATAAAATTAGGTTTTTTGGATGGAATAGAAGGATTTTTGCTAGCCTCTTTGAGTGCGACGTATAATATGGCAAAGTATTATAAGCTACGACAAATGTATAATGAAGATAAAAACAAAAGATAACCTAAAAATATGTGGAAGTGTGAGAAATGACTAGAGAAAAAATTATAAACTTCACCGACTTAGAAGATAAGTATAATATAGAAAAAATAAAGAAAATGCTAGGAAATAAAGGGGAAATTTTGAAAAATTCAAATAGAAGCGTTGTAAAATGTTTGGATTATGAAGAAAAAAAAATAGTTATAAAAGTACCTATCGAAAAAAACAAATCAAGATGGATAAGATTATTAACTTTATTTAGAAAAAGCGAAGCAGAAAAGACCTTGGAATCCATGAAAACTTTAAATAATAATGGCATAAAAACTAATAAACCTCTATTTGCTATTGAAGAAAGAAAAAATGGAATGGTAGTATATTCATATATGATATTTGAATATATAGAGGGCGAGGTTGTAGATAAATCAAAAGCTCGAGAAGTAATAGATTTAATTAGAAAGATACATAAACTAGGCTACCTGCATAGCGATACTCAAAAAAGAAATTTTCTAGTAAATAACGATAAAATATTAACAATTGATGCGAAGCTGAAAAGAAAGAAATTTGGAAAAATATCTGAAAATATGGAATATATAGGGTTTGCAAGAGACATAAATGAAGCGTATGAATATATCAATAAAAAATCTATTTCCTTTTTCATTGCAAAGCTTTTTTATGACTTATTACACGTAAAAAGAAAAATAAGAAAAAAATAT
>CAZDNU010000110.1:0-1628 GCA_964506865.1 uncultured Fusobacteriales bacterium
GTTTTCTTTTAGCTCCGGATTATCTATAGGTTTAAATTTATAAAATAACGGTAATATCACTACAGGCGCCAATATTCCAATAATTAGGTTGAGTAATACTATAAACAAAAATGCATAAATATACCAAAATTTTTCTGTAAAAACTATAAAATAATAGATTACTAAAATCATAGTAGCTCCTAAACTTAAAGTTAAGGCTATATTTTTTAAATATTTCAGTCCCCATTTTTTTAAATTTTCATTACTTAAGTCATATTTTTTCTCCAAAATATAAGATTGGTATAGCTCTAATCCAAAGTTTAAAATCAAAAATATACTCAATATAAAAACTATATATCCACTTATATATAACAAATCATAATTTTTCACAAGTTTTTGCTCCAAAATGACTGAAATGCTTGTAAAACCAAGAATGTATAATAAAAATAAATTGTAAATAATTCCAAATATATCTGTTTTTAGTTTTGCATTATTATACTGTTTTGACTTTGAGGTCATCGCTTGCTACTCCTCTTCTTTATAATTTTCCAATTTATACTTTCGTAATTTGTCATACAATGTAGTTCGTCCCATCCCTAAAACTTTTGCGCTCTCAACTTTATTATAGTTTGTCATTTTCAAAGCTTTTATTATCAGCGCCTTTTCAATCAATGCAATATCCAATATATCATTATTTACTAAATATTTCAAGGATTCTAAATTTTCATTTCGCTTTTTTATAATATAAGTATCTTCTATCACTTTTTTATCTGTCATAACTACCATTCGTTCCAATATACTTTTTAGCTCTCGTACATTACCGGGATAGTTATAAGTCAGTAGCTCTTTTATCGCTTTTTCAGTAAGCACCAAATCTTCTTTAGCCAAATTTTGTCGTATCTTTCGAAAGAAAAAATTTATAAGTATAGGTAAGTCTTCTTTTCTATCTCGCAAAGGAGATATATATAATGGAAAATTCATAAGCCTAAAGTACAGGTCCTGTCTAAACGTTCCATTTTCTACTGCTTCTTCAAGATCTCTATTTGTAGCTGCTATAAATCTTACATTCACATTGATTGTCTCATTACCACCTACACGTTTAAGCTCCCCGTTTTCTATTACCCGCAAAAGCTTCGCTTGACTTTTAAGCTCCATATCACCTATTTCATCTAAAAATATAGTTCCTCCATTTGCATCTTCTATTATACCCTTTCGTGTAAAGTTGGCTCCCGTAAACGAGCCTTTTTCATGTCCAAAGAGTTCTGCCTCTATCAAAGTTGGAGATATTGCAGCACAATTTACTGTTATATATGGCATTTCTCTTCGTTTGCTATACTCATAGACTTTTTTAGCTATTAGCTCTTTTCCTACACCACTTTCTCCTATAATCAAAGTCGTTAGATCAGTTGGGGCTACTTTTTCTATCATTTTCTTTATTTGTAGCATGGCATTGCTCTCTCCCAGTAGCTCATCAAATCCCTTAGCGTCAATGTCTACACTAGTTTTTTTCACATTTTGGATTATATCTTCTTTTTTTATCGGCGTAGTCAGCGATTGGTATATAGAATTTAAAACTTTTTCAAAATCTTCTTTTGTAATTGGCTTTAATAAATAATCATAAAATGTATTTTTTTTATTTTTTAAATTTT
>CAZDNU010000111.1:0-2074 GCA_964506865.1 uncultured Fusobacteriales bacterium
CCAACTACTTCCGCATCAATCTTCGCTGAATTACTCGGTATCTTGATATAACAGTGTTCTCCTAATTGCACTATAGGGCCCTCGGACTCTATAGTCAAGCCCACTACTCTGATTACTCTACCATTCATTTTTATTGTCTTAATATCATCGACTACTGCTTCATATTTATTAAATATCGAGCTCATCCTTATTCACTTCCAGTTCACAACCTGTTTTATTACACGTTGAATTTGCCATTATCTCTATAAACTTCTCATAAATTGCCTCTATTTGTGAATTAATAGATGCATCTATAGTCCCCATACTTGTCTCAAGGATACATCCACCTTTTTCTATATTTGCATTCTCAATTATTTCTATTTTTTCTACTCCATTTATCTCTGATATCAGCTTTTCACGTATTTCTTTGATATATTCCAAATCTTCCCAATTTACTATTATTGTCAATTCTTTGCTCACTGGCACCATTTTGATTGCGTCTTTTAGATTATTTCGTATTATTTCACGATCTTCTTTTATTTCCTGCTTTATAATCTTTTCTGCAATTTTTATTGCCAAATTTATCAGATTTTCTTCATTCTCTTCTATTAGATTGGTTTTATGATCTACTACTTCATTTAATATCGATTGTGCCCGAATTATTAACCTTTTTGAATTCTCGATAACCTCTTCTTTTCCTTGATTTAACCCTTCTTGATATCCATCTTGATACCCTCTATTTTGACTTACTTTTTTTTCGTATTCTATATTTTCTGCTGCATTTTTTTCCATCTCTTTTATTTTTTCTTCCATATTTTCTTGTCTTTTTGCAAGTTCCTCATTCAATGCACGTAATTCATTTTGTCTTAATTTGACCTCTTCTTGCATTCTCTCTATTTCAGTTTTTAAAAGTTCTGCTTCTGACTCCTCTACTTTTCCAATTAGATTTTCACTCGTTTCTGATTGTCTTTTTTGCCCAATTATAACAGGTTTTGAAGTTTTACGGATCATTTCTCCTTTTATTACGTTAAACAATCATCTCATCCTCGCTTCCTCTTGCTATGATTATTTCACCGTTTTCTTCCAACCTTCTAATAATATTTACAACTTTTTGCTGAGCTTCCTGCACATCTTTTACACGTACAGGTCCCATATAATCCATGTCTTCTTGTAGATTTTCTGCTGCTCTTTTCGACATATTTTTTAGTATCTTATCCGCTACTTCCTCGCTTGCACCTTTTAACGCCAAGCCTAGCTCTTTATTGTCAACGGATCTTAATACAAGCTGTATACCTCTGTCATCGAGCAATATAATATCTTCAAATACAAACATACGTTTTTTTACTTCTTCTGCTAATTCTGATTCTTGATCTTCTAGTGATTCAATGATAGTTTTTTCTGTCCCTCTGTCAACATTATTTAATATCTCTACCAACGAATCTATACCACCGGCTGATGTATAATCTTGTCCTACGACTGATGACAACTTACGCTCTAATACACGCTCTACTTCTCGAATCATTTCTGGTGAAGTTCTATCCATCATCGCAATCCTTTTTGCTATATCTGCTTGCTTTTCTGGTGGCAACTCCGATATTATCTGCCCAGATTTGTCAGGAGGTAAGTATGATATGATCAATGCAATAGTTTGTGGATGTTCTCCTGATATAAAGTTTAATATCTGACTTGGTTCTGTTCTTTGTATAAAGTCAAATGGCTTTACCTGCAGTGATGAAGTCAGCTTTGTTATTATCTCCAAAGCTTTGTCCTCTCCTAAGGCCTTTTGCAATAACTCTTTTGCATAACCAAGTCCGCCTTGTGATATATAGCTTTGAGCTGTCATTAATTGACTAAATTCATCATACACTCTATTTTTAGTAGTTGAGTCTACCTTATGCAGTCTTGCTATCTCCAAAGTTAACTGCTCTATTTCTTCATCTTTTAGATGTTTGAATACATCTGCAGCCACATCTTGACCCAATGCCACAAGTAATATCGCTGCTTTTTGTTTTCCCTTTAGATTTGGATCTTTGTCTGCCATATTAATCACCTTCAAACATATATTTTATATTGTACTGTAATTTTTTCAAAATTA
>CAZDNU010000112.1:0-2544 GCA_964506865.1 uncultured Fusobacteriales bacterium
GTTTTTCATTTATTTTTTCTTGTCTAAGATTGCCTTCTATTGATGATTTATTTTCAGTTTTTTTCTCTTTTGTATTAGTATTGATACTATTTTTTTTATTTAAATTTTTTAGATTTCCATATTTTTTTTTCAAGCCTTCTAAAAAATTTAATCCCACCGAGCCTTCATCTTCATTTTCTTTCAATACCTCTCCATTCTCTAGTATACTAAGAGTTTTTTTTCCTTCATTTTTTAATTTTTCAATAATTCTAGATGTAAGTGTAGCTCCTGCTCGTATTAATACATTTCCATTTTTATCCTTTATCTCTTCTCCTATTATCATATTCTTTTCTAGTTTATCAATATCAATTCTTTTCATACATCTACCCCCGATTTTTTTATCTAGGTTTCATCAATCTATTGAAGTGCATCATGTTTTACTTAGCTAGTTTTTACAAACTTCTTTTATATCTTCATACTCAAACCCTTGACGCATCAAATATGATATCTGTTTATTTATATCTTTCCCTTTTACTTTTTTCATATATTTCAATATTCTTTCTTTTTCGTCTATATTCAAAGAGTAGTATATATCTTTAATTTTTGATTCATCTACACCTTTTCGAGATAGCTCATACATTATTCGGCGTAAACTATATGGCTTATTTAAAATATAGTTTTTTATATAAGATTGATCATCCAAATATTTATCCTTTAATAATTTATCCATTATCTTATTTATTATTCTAGGGTCTATTCCACGCTGTTTTAATTTCATTTTTAGTTCTTCTGCCAGATAATCTTTTCTGGCTATGAGAAAATAACAATACCTTATCCCAAGTAAATACTGTATTTCAGAAAGAGTGTTTTCATCAATTACTTTGTTTTCTGATAAATTGTACTCCAAAATTATTTCTTTATTGACTTTCAATATCTCCCCACTATCCAAGAGCATATCTTTTTTAGTCAACTTTAATATCTTGTGCTTCATTTTCCTCTATTATTTCTACTTTTGGCATTATTTTTTCCAAAACCTTAGTTTTTATCTCTTCCAAAAGTTCTTTTTCTTCTTTAAGTTTTTGTCGTACATTTTCTCTTCCTTGTCCTAATCTCATATCACCATAACTAAACCATGCTCCACTTTTGGCTACTATATCATTATTTATAGCCAAATCAAGTACTTCACCTTCTGTGGATATCCCTTCTCCATACATTATTTGCATTCCTACACTCTTAAAAGGAGGCGCTACTTTGTTCTTCGTTACTTTCACCACTACCTCATTACCTAGCATCTCTTCTCCTTGCTTTACACTGCCTATTCTTTTTATCTCCAATCTTACTGATGAATAAAATTTCAAAGCTCGTCCTCCAGTAGTTGTTGTTTGAGGACCAAATCCAAACCCTCCTATTTTTTCTCTTATTTGATTTATAAATAGCAACATAGTTTTGGATTTTGATAAGTTACCTGTTATCTTTCTAAGTGCCTTTGACATTAATCTAGCTTGAAGCCCCATTTGCTGGTCACTCATTTCTCCATCGATCTCTACCTTTGGTACAAGTGCCGCTACCGAATCTATTACTATTACATCTACTGCCCCACTCCTTACCAACATATCTGCTATTTCCAAAGCCTGTTCTCCTGTATCTGGTTGCGATATCAATAACTCAGCTGTATTCACACCGAGATTTTTTGCATATGCAGGATCTAATGCATGTTCAGCATCTATAAATGCAGCTATTCCACCCATTTTTTGAGCTTCTGCTAATACATGCAAAGTCAATGTTGTCTTTCCAGATGACTCCGGTCCATATATCTCAACTATTCTTCCTCTAGGTAATCCACCTATCCCAAGCGCCATATCCAAATTCAAGCTACCTGTAGGTATCGCCTCTACATTCATTCGTTTATTTTCGCCCAGTTTCATTATAGAGCCTTCTCCAAACTCTTTTTTGATTTGCTTCATCGTCAATTCAAGTACTTTTTCTTTATCATTTTTTTCCGTTTTTGTTGTCTGTGCTTTTCGTGCCATTTTTCCTCCTTGTTATTAGTTATATTTTACTCTCCAAATATATCTTTTATTATCTTCATATCTTCAATATCATATTTCCCTTCATATTTGAAAAAATCTTTTTTTGGTTTATAGTTTATTTTTTCCAGTACCTCAGAATAAATTATAAGTGAATCAACCCTTGCTTCAAATCTAAGTAAGTCTTCCTTGTGCTTATTATTTATAGCATTAAAGTATACAAATTCCTTGACTTCTATATTATGAAATTGTTTTGATATCGCTATCTCATCCTCTAGGCTTAAACCAATTATGCCCACCGTTTTATTCTTTAATTTCTTAGCAAAACTCAATATCTTTAAACTTTGACTTGTACCAATTGTTATTACCTCTTTATTCAATAACTTCAATTCTTTTTTCACTTCTTCATAGTGGAGGTATGGTATCACCACAAATTTATACTCTTTGCTTATATTTTTTAAATTTTCAAATTTATTTTTTATGTCATTTATCAATACACCTTTTATTTCGACTTCTCTAAGCTCTGATTTGCATATAG
>CAZDNU010000113.1:0-5337 GCA_964506865.1 uncultured Fusobacteriales bacterium
TAGGAATAGAGGTAATAGGAAATGCGGGGTTAGAAGGTGGTTGGCAAGGCTTGGTATTTGCTACAGTAGTAGGAATGTTTGCAGGTATGTTTATGTCAATGGCTACAGGTAAAAATACAAGCGCTCAAGAAGATGTAGATGAAGAGATAGTAAAAAAAATGTATAAAGGAAAATTAAATGATTATAAGCCAAAAGGGTCTGTTATGAAAATATTTTTCTCATCAATACAAGGGCATGCAAGCACCATATTGGAAGGTTTGGCCACAGGATTTCATGCTCCATTTATACCTGGGATAATATTAGGCGTGTCGATGATTTTGGCATATTATTTTGCAGGAGGCTTTTTGTATTCGCCTGTCTTGGGAATGTATGGGATATCACTAGCAGCAGTAGGACTATTTACAACATTGGGCTTTACTCTCACACAAGATACATATGGTCCGATATCAGATAACGCTCAAGGAATTGCTGAGATGTGTGATATGGGAGAAGAAGTAAAAAAACGAACTGAAGAGCTAGATATGGTAGGAAATGTCACAGCAGCAAATGGGAAAGGTGATGCGATAGCTTCTGCAGCACTGACAGCATTTTCTCTTATAATTGCTCTGGTGGAAACATCTAGAACAGCTATTTTAAATCTAATAGATGCAGGGAAAATAAGTAATTTGGATATAGATATGGCAAAAGCTTCTTATACTGAGGTATTAGGTTTTTTCAATATCAGCTTTTTGGATCCGATATCTTTTGCGTGTTTGTTGATTGGATCAGTATTAGCACCAAAATTTACTTCTATAATTATAAAAGCTGTATCTTTGTCAGCAAATAAAATGGTAATGGAGGTAAGAAGACAGTTTGATATTATAAGAAAAAAACAAGGAACAGAAAAAATTGATTTTGATAAAGTCACAGTAAAAGATATTGACTCAAATCAATGTATATCAATTGCAAGCACAGGAGCATTAAAAGAGATGATTTATCCTACTGTACTAGCAATCTCAACAACATTATTCATTGGAGCATTATTTCATATAAGAGGAGTATTGCCATTTTTAGTAGGATTGCTGTTATCGTCCATAAATATGGCATTAATTGCATCGGATTCGGGTGGTGCGTGGGACAATGCTAAAAAGGTCGTGGAGAGTTTGAAGGGCAAAATACCGGATTATATGTACAAAAAGATGCATTCGGCTTTGGTCACAGGAGATACAGTGGGAGATCCTCTAAAAGACACTTCAGGGCCATCTATGGATATATTAGCAAAGTTAAGTGCTATGATTGCAATTAATTTTATGCCGATATTTATAACTCTGCATTATGTATTGCTTCCGAAGATATTTTAAAAAAAAGGGATAGTCCTTATAGCCAGGGACTATCCCTTAATTTTTATATTTTTTTTACAAATTCTGATTTCAATTTCATAGCTCCATGACCTGGTATCTTGCAATCAATATCATGATCACCATCTACAAGTCTTATATTTTTTGCTTTGGTACCTATTTTGACTACAGAAGAGCTTCCTTTTATTTTTAGATCTTTTATTACAGCAACATTGTCTCCGTCGTTTAAGATATTACCATTAGCGTCTTTGAATACTTTTTCATCTTCACTATCCTTTAGTGAGTCTTTTGTCCATTCGTAGGCACACTCTGGGCATATTAAAAGTGTACCGTCTTCATAAGTATATTCTGAATTGCACTTAGGGCAATTAGGGATCTTGTGCATACTTTTCTCCTTTCGATTTTTAAAATTGTTACAAGATATAAAAAATCCTGTAAAATACATTTTATACTAATTTTTGAAAAAAAGCAAGAGGTCTTATCCTTGTTTTATAGCAAAAAACTTGATAAAAAACCTTAAAATTGATATAATGTAAAAAAAACTTGGAGGAAAATAGAATGGGAAAATTAATAAGAGGAATTACAAAAGAAAAAAATGCTAGATTTTTCTGTGTTGACTCAAAAAATGTCGTGCAAGAAGCTAGAAATATACATAAAACAAGTATAACAAGTACAGCTGCAATGGGTAGACTATTAAGCGCAGCTCTTATGATGGGGCGAGATCTAAAAGGTGAAAATGGACTGACAACAATAAAACTAGATACTGACGGACTGATTGGGAAAGTGATAGTGACCGCCAATAACAAAGGAGAAGTAAAAGCAGATATATCTAATCCGAGCGTAGAAGTAGCGCCCAAAGACAATGGCAAGCTTGATGTAGCTGGTATTGTAGGTAAGGGAGCGTTGACTGTGATCAAAGATATAGGAGTAAAGCAACCTTATTCAGGTGTGAGTCCTATAATATCAGGAGAATTAGGTGAAGATATAGCATATTACTTTTTTAATTCGGAACAAATAGCATCAGTTGTAGGATTAGGAGTACTTATAAAGCCGGAAGACTATACTGTAGAAAATGCAGGCGGTTTTATAATACAGTTGTTGCCGGATGCCAAAGAAGAATTTATAAGTAAATTGGAAGAAAAGATAAAAACGATACCTTCAGTTACAGAAATGCTGGCAAAGGGTATGGATCCGGAAGCGATAATGAAATATATATTTGAAGATGTAGAAGAGATAGAGGTAAATGACTCTATCGAATCTAAGTATTATTGCAACTGTGATAAAGATAGATTTTTTCGTGGCTTAATAACTTTGGATAAAACACAATTAAAAGATATATTTGAAAAGGATAAATCTATTACTGTGGAGTGTCATTTCTGTAAAGAAAAATATACTTTTGTGGAAGAGGAGTTCCGAGAATATATAACAGAGTGAGATTATTGAGTTTTATTCTAAAGTATGATAAAATATGAAGAGGTGTTGGATTTGAAAGAGGAAAAAAAAGAAAAACAGATAGAAGAAAATGAAAAGCAAGTAGACAAAAAAAAATTAACGGAAAAAGATAAAGAGATAGATAAAAAATGGAGTAAATTTTTCAACTATTTTCGTATGACCACAATAGTAGGTATAGCCTATGGTTTGCTTTTTGGATGGATGTGGGGCAAAAAAGGACTGATTTACGGGCCTATTTTAGGAATAGTAGTAGGGACAATATTAGCTTTGCTATTTACATTTGATAAACGTAACCAACACATAGATAGAGATCAATATTTGTAATATGAGATGTGAATTAAAAGGAGAATAAAATGAATATATATAATCCAAAAGATGAAAATATAAAAAAAGCAGGACAGATATTAAAACAAGGTGGACTTGTAGCTTTTCCCACAGAGACTGTATATGGATTGGGAGCAGATATCTTTGACTCTAAGGCTGTAGCGAAGATATTTGAAGTGAAAAACAGACCTTTTTTTGATCCTTTGATAACTCATATTGCAGATATAGAGAGGCTTTATAGACTTGCTTATGTAGAAGATGCGCGAGTAAAAAAAGTAATAGATAAATTTTGGCCGGGCCCGCTTACATTAATTTTACCAAAAAAAGATATAGTACCTGACCTTATAAGTTCTGGATTACCTACAATGGCAATACGGATGCCTGATAACAAAATAGCATTAGACATAATAAAAGCTTCTAACGGAGCTGTAGCAGCACCAAGTGCAAATCCTTTTGGGTATTTGAGTCCTACCACTGCCGAGCATGTATATGAACAGCTGGGCGAAAAAGTAGATATGATAGTGGATGGAGGAGCTTGCAGGGTAGGTGTAGAATCAACAGTCCTAGATATGACAAAAGAGATACCTCTTATACTAAGACCAGGTGGGCTTGCCAAAGAAGAGATCGAAAAAGTATTAGGGCGAGTAGAGGTTTATAATCGAAAAACTCTAAACCCAACGGCTCCTGGACAGTTACCAAGCCATTATTCTCCAAGAAAGCCTTTGTATATTTTATATGACGGATTAAAAGGTATTAATGATTGTTCTGAAAGTGCATATCTAGCATTTCAAAGACCAAAGGCAGATTATGGATTTAAAAAAGTAGAAATATTGTCAGAAAAAGGAGACTATATAGAAGCTGCTGCAAATTTATTTATATGCTTACACAATCTAGATAAAGCAGATGTACGCAAAATATATGCAGAAAATATACCGGAAGAAGGTATAGGCAAGGCTATTATGGATAGACTATATAAGGCATCAGATAAATAAAAAAAAATTAAAAATAAATCTTAGGAGGTTTTTTTCTTGAAAGAGAAGTTAGTTTTTGCATTGGATGTAGCATCATATGATGAAGCAGAAAGCTTAGTAAAAGAGTTAAAGGACTATATAGGAGTGTTTAAAGTTGGAAAACAACTTTTTACTGCAGAGGGTCCGGAAATATTTAAAATGATAAGAAAATATAATGGTAAAATATTTGCAGATATGAAATATAATGACATACCAAATACAGTGGCAAGTGCAGCTAGAGTGCTCGTAAGACAAGGTGTAGAGATATTTAATATTCATGCAAATGGTGGATATGAGATGATAAAAAAGACAAGAGAAGCAATAGAGGAAGAGGCAAACAAATTAGGAGTAAAAAGACCGGTATTATTAGCAGTTACAGTTTTGACAAGTTTGTCGGATGATGACATGAAGATGATGAAAATAGAGGAGAGTGCAAAAGATCATGTATTGACGCTGGCAAATCTAGCAAAAGATGCAGGAGCTGACGGAGTAGTATGTTCTCCTCAAGAAGTAGATTTGATAAAAGAAAATATTGGTAAAGACTTCATTACGTTGACTCCAGGCATAAGACCTACTTGGTCTGTAACAGGAGATCAAAAAAGAATAATGACACCATCTCAAGCTATGAAAAAAGGAACAGACTATATAGTGGTAGGCAGACCTATACGAACAGCTGAAAATAGAGTGGAAGCAGCTAAAAAAGTACTTCAAGAAATGGGGGAATAATCAAAATGAAACAAATGAATGCAAACAATCTAAATCAAAAACAAATGATGGGAATGCAGGGAAATATGTCGTCTTTTTCATTTATGCAAAAAATCGGAAAAGGAAAAAGAAAAAACAAAGTAAGATTTGAAAAGATGTCACTTAGTTTTTTAAAGCAATTTGCCATTCAGTTAAAAAAATACTATAGTGTGTATGGGGCAAATGGAGAAATGGGTGGATTAATTTCATTTCTTGATTATATAATAGACCAAACAAAACAAAAAAACACAGAAATAAATTTTAGTTTTGAAGAGATAGAGTTTTTGAGAAAAATTTTGTCAGAACAAATCAAAGTAAATAATAATATGGACTTGAAATGGTACAATTTTTTGAAGAAGATAAGAAAAAAAGTATCACTAAATCAATTTAAAACTATACTAAAAGACTTAAATAAATAAACTTAAACTTAATTCAGTGAGTGTTTTAATTAAGAACCTATACTAAAGCAA
>CAZDNU010000114.1:0-4784 GCA_964506865.1 uncultured Fusobacteriales bacterium
CAAATAAGTGCTATAAATGATGTATATCAAGAGACTTCAAAACATGGAGTCCCTATTATAGCTGATGGTGGTATAAAATATTCTGGTGATATCGTAAAATCATTGGCTGCAGGAGCAAGTTGCGTAATGATGGGTGGAATTTTTGCCGGAACAGCCGAAGCACCTGGAGAAGAGGTATTATATGAAGGAAGAAAATATAAAATATATGTAGGCATGGGATCTTTGGCAGCTATGAAAAGAGGAAGCAAAGATAGATATTTTCAAGATGTAGAAGATGACGTAAAAAAATTAGTACCTGAAGGTATAGAGGGACGTGTAGCATTCAAGGGGAGACTTTCTGACGTAGTTTATCAATTAATCGGTGGTATAAGAGCAGGTATGGGATATTGTGGAACATCAACAATAAAAGATTTGATAGAAAACGGAAAATTTGTAAAAATAACAGGAGCTGGACTAAGAGAAAGTCATCCGCATGATGTCAACATAACAAAAGAAGCACCAAATTATCAAAAGTAAAAAAATAAAAATTAAAATGGAGGTAGTCTAAATGAGAAGTGACGCAATGAAAAAAGGGGTAAAACGAGCTCCACACAGATCGCTTTTTAAAGCATTGGGACTTACAGACGAAGAGATAGGCAGACCTATAATCGGAATAGCTGGGTCGTTCAATGAAATAATACCTGGACACGTACATCTAAGAACTATAATAGATGCAGTGAAAGCAGGAGTAAGGCTTGCAGGGGGAGTTCCTTTAGAATTTGGAACAATAGGATTATGTGATGGAATATCAATGAATCATGAAGGAATGAAATATTCACTTCCTTCAAGGCAGATAATAGCAGATTCTGTAGAAGCTGTAGCAAAAGGGACACCATTTGATGGAATTATAATGATACCAAATTGTGATAAAGTAACGCCTGGAATGCTTATGGCAGCAGGACGTTTGAATATTCCTGCATTAATTGTAAGCGGTGGTCCTATGCTTGCTGGAAAATATAATGGTAAGAAAATAGGATTAAGTGATCTTTTTGAGTATGTAGGACAACACGAGAATGGTCAAATGACTGATGAAGATTTGCTTGAAGCAGAAAATGCAGCATGCCCGACATGTGGTTCTTGTTCTGGAATGTATACAGCAAATACAATGAATTGCCTATCTGAAGCTATAGGGATGGCTCTACCTGGCAATGGTACGATACCTGCTGTATTTTCAGAAAGAATAAGATTAGCAAAAAAATCTGGTATGCAAATATTGGAATTGGTTAAAGAAGATATAAAACCAAAAGATATAATGACAAAAGCTGCGTTCCAAAATGCAATAGCAGTGGATATGGCACTGGGGGGCTCTACTAATAGCGCATTGCACGTACCTGCTATAGCAAATGCAGTAGGTTTAGAAATAGGTTTGGATGACTTTGAAGAATATAGCCAAAAAGTGCCACATTTATGTCATATGTCGCCGGCAGGACCGGATTTCATAGAAGATTTAAATGCAGCTGGAGGTATACCTGCAGTTATGAAAGAATTAGCAGAACATGGCATCCTAAATACTACAGCAATGACAGTATCGATGATATCGCAAGCTGAAATACTGGAAAGAGCAAAAGTATTGGATAGAAATGTAATAAGCACATTTGAAAATCCTGTGCACAAGACAGGTGGATTAGCTATATTGAAAGGAAATATAGCTAAAGATGGATCTGTTGTAAAGGAAGCAGCAGTAGCAGACGAAATGTTGGTGCATAGAGGACCGGCAAGGGTATTTGAATCCGAAGAAGATGCAGTAAATGCAATATTGGGTAAAAAGATCCAAAAAGGAGATGTAGTCGTTATAAGGTATGAAGGTCCAAAAGGTGGACCTGGAATGCGAGAGATGCTTACTCCTACGTCAGCAATAGCAGGAATGGGACTTGACAAAGATGTAGCTTTATTGACTGATGGGAGATTTTCGGGTGCAACAAGAGGAGCATCAATAGGGCATGTATCACCAGAAGCAGCAGAAGGTGGAGCGATAGCGATAATCAATGAAGGTGATATAATCGAAATAGATATACCAAATAGAAAATTAAACGTAAAGCTGTCTGAGGAAGAGATATCTGATCGAATGAAAAACTGGAAACCTTTAGTAAAAGAAGCAAAAGGTGTATTAAAGCGATTTGGGAAAATGGTAAGCTCGGCAGATAAAGGTGCTGTATATCTAGATCAATAAAAAATTATAAAAAACTATAACAGAACTAGCTAGTAAAGACAAGGAATGGAGTATAGAAATAAAAAACTCCATTCTTGTTTTTTTAGATTATGACATATGAAGCTCTCTATTTTTAATGGAGAGTAGTATACGGAAATAAAAAGTAGAGAGGGAATGAAATGAAAATATCAATACTTGGAAGTGGTAGCTCAGGAAATTCGACGTATCTCGAGACTGAAGGAAAAAGAATACTGATAGATGCTGGATTTAGCGGAAAAAAAATGGAGGAAAGACTTCTAAAAATAGGAGTAGAGGCCAGTGAAATTGATGCAATATTAATAACACACGAGCACTTAGATCATATCTTAGGTGCAGGTATACTCTCACGGAAATATAATATCCCTATATATATAACTAAAGAAAGTTATGAGCAAGCAAATAAAAAATTGGGAAAAATAGAAAAAGGAAATCTAGTATTTATTGATACAAAGTTTGAAGTCGGTGGACTTATAATAAAACCATTTGATGTAATGCATGATGCTATAAGGACTATTGGGTTTTCCATATCAAATAAAGCTCAAAAAAAGCTTGCGATAGCTACTGATATAGGGTATACTACCAATATAGTAAAAGAAGAGTTTAAAGATGCAGATATTATTGTCATTGAGAGTAATTATGACTACTATAAACTTATGCAAGGACCGTATCCGTGGCACTTAAAAAACCGAGTAAAAGGCAAACGGGGACATTTGTGTAACATAAAGACATCTGAATTCATAAAAAATATATATAGTAAGAAATTAAAAAAAGTCTATCTGACGCATATAAGCAAGGATAACAATACATATGACTTGGCATATAAGACGGTAAATGATTATATGAAAGCACATAAAATTGATTTGGATATAGAAGTAGCAACACAAGAAGATGTAACAGAAATATTTTCATTATAAAAATGTAGGAATTTCAATTTTATTGCGTATATAATATAGTGGAAACTTATAAATATGGGATGGAGGTGAAAACCGTTTACTGCAAAAAAGGCAGTTTGCGGGAGAGATGAGCGAAAAAAAAATTGGAATAAAAGAAGATGGAACACCATATAAAATATTGATTGTAGATGATTCGCCAATGATTCACAAAATGATAAAAAAGACGGTAGTTCCAATGGGGTTTGAGATAGTAGGAAATGCTAAAAATGGAAAAGAAGGTGTGGAGCTTTTTGATAAATTAAAACCAGACTTGGTGACAATGGATATAACAATGCCGATAATGGATGGTGTAGATGCTTCGGAAAACATAATCAAAATAGAACCCACAGCGGCAATCCTTATGTTGAGTGCTATGGGAGACGACGACATAAAAGAACAAGCAAAATCAAAAGGAGTAAGACATTTTATAACTAAGCCCTTTCAACCGGCAGATCTAATAAAAAGTATTGTATATACATTAAAAATCAAATTTTAGTTGAAAGGAGAGATAAAATGGGTATAAATTTAGATTATATACAGCCTTTTTTGATTTCGGGCGTACAAGTGCTTACAGATATGCTAGAAGAAAAACCTGTAAAAAGTGATACGCAAGTCCAAAATAGCTTATTTAAATCAAAAGGAGTAACAGCCGTAATAGGGATAACCAAAGGAAGAATAATAAATGATGCAGTAAGTTTGGGCAAGGGAAGAATACTGTTGGATATGCCAAAAGAAACTGCAATAAAGATAACAGAAAATATATACGAAGAAAAGTATGATGATATAAATAATGAAGTATTTGAATCAATAGCAGAATTGAGTAATATGATAGCAGGTGGAGGTATAACTCAAATAAATAATAAAAATCGTGGTTTAAATTTAAGGTTGACACCACCAAGTATATTTGCCGGAGAGGATCTAGAGATAAACTCCCCGAAATTAAACGCAGTAGGGGTAAATTTCAAACTTAGTTTTGGTGAAATATCACTTAATATAGCATTTGAAGATATAAAGGAGTGATTTTATGGCTATAAATGTAGAACTAATTAATCCCTTTTTCAAATCATTTGTAAATACATTGAATCAGTTTGGACTAAGTAATGTAAAAAAGGGAGCAGTAAAGAAGCGTGAAAGATTAGAATCAGATTATCAGGTGAATGTCCTTGTAGGAATAGTAGGAGATATAAAAGGAAATGTAACATATAACTTTTCTTTGGAAACAGCCAAAAATATCGCCAAAACTATGATGATGGGGATGGAAGTAGAAGAGTTGGATGAAATGGCAAAAAGTGCTATATCGGAAATGGCAAACATGATAACTGGTGGAGCAAGTGCTATATTTGAAACAATGGAAAAAGAAACAGATATATCACCACCTACCTTGATAATAGGAAATAATATAAAAGCCTGGATAAGTCAAGTGGAATCAATATCAGTAGAATTTAATACCGATATAGGAAATATAGAATTAAGTATAGGTTTAGAGGTGTAATTACATTGAATTTATGGGAAGAATTAAAATTTGAAGTGAGTATATGTGATCGGTGTAGACTTTCTCAAAATAGGACAAATCCTGTATTGGGAGAAGGTAATACCAAGACTCTTTTGATGTTTGTAGGTGAAGC
>CAZDNU010000115.1:0-6807 GCA_964506865.1 uncultured Fusobacteriales bacterium
ACAGATATTAGGATTATCAAAGGGAGAATATGGTTTAGAAGCATTTACAGTAAAAAGAGGATTTGACTATAAAGTAGTGACATATGAAGGCTGGTTAATGTTTGAATCAGACTTTAATGCTGCAGTAATAGATTACTCAAATGAAAATAACTTTTTCTTAAATGAGTATATAGATACAGCAGAATTTTATAGCGAAGATAATCCTGGAAAAATCAAAGTAAACTTCTTGACAAAGGCAAGAAAAGAGATAACTTTATCACCTGGATCGATATATCTGACAAATGATACAGATCCAAGTCGTGTAAAAGATCCTATGCCTGCAGGTGAACTGATAACAGAGCTTAGAATGCAAAACAACGAAAGAAAACCTGTAAATACTTTAGGGCTTACTGGTGGAGCAGTATCAATAGTACCTTCAAAGGCAAAAGGATTTAAGTTTCCAGTGGACATAGTATTTTGTATAGATAATTCAGGATCTATGGATGAAGAGATAGCTCAAGTAAGAAATGGAGTACAAGCCTTTGCTCAAGAGCTCTATGATCGAGGATATGCCATAAAATTAAATCTAATAACATTTGGTAATGCACAATCGACACAAACGGGAAATACTAAATATGATCATGGTGCCTGGAATAACTTGATATGGGATTATACAGATCCGCATGAGAGTTCTTATAATTGGGTAGCGGTATACAAACAAGGTTGGTTTGACGCTACTTATCATCCAACTGCTTCAGCAGCAGAGATAGCGTCAGCAGATGAGCAGACTTTATTAGGCTATGAAGTAGATGAATTCAAATATGCTCTTTCAGAGTTAGATTCAAATTATGGATTTATAGGCGGACAAGAGAATGGAGCCAATGCTATATATTATGCGAAAGAAAGATTGCTCGCAAATGCAAGAGGAGTAAATATAGAGGGAGAAATCACTGATGTAGAAAGTGAAATACAGCTTCCTTCTATAAAATGGGTGATTTTGTTAACTGATGAAAATATGGATCAAGAAAAACTAGTACCTGAATATCAAGGTAACCCAAATACATTGTTAACACGGATAGCAGACGATCTAAAAGGAACAGACTCTCCAATGGATGATATCAAATTAACAGTATTGAATCATATAGATGTAAATGATGGGAATTACTGGTCTGCAAGTTGGAGCGAAGACCAAGGCAGATATTATACAGAAAACAATCTATATTACTATTATGATGGAAGTTATTGGCAGTTACGAGAAGGTCCTCATCCATCGAGAAAAAGCCGTAACATGAAGACATACTTTATCGAGGATGAATGGTGGTATGGTGATAGTTCGAATCATGATACAATGAAACTTGTAGAAGTAGATGGACGAGATTTTGTAACTGATGAAAGAGATGTCATAGGTATACCGCCTGCAGACGCCGGAGACAGATTCTATGCAGAATTCAGACTATCTGGTCTTGGAAATATGTTTAGTATATATGAGATGGGTATACAAGGCCTTGGAGTAAGAGATTCCTTGCTACATGCCGCTCAAAGCCTAGGAGTAATACAAAGATGGGTGTTAGGTTATAACAGTCCATTCCCTAGACCCGATGGTACTAGAAGAGATGTGGACTTTATATTCAAAGACAACATAATGGGAGTAGATGGAGTTCCGTTGGATGAAGAACTAAAAGACTTTAACTTTGAAGATCCGGAAGCTCCAAGCATAGATACGAGAAGAAATAGAAAGTATGAAGCACCGGAAGGAGAAGTAGAAGTAGTACCAACAAGCCCTAAAAATGATGGAGATCCATTATTTGCTACAAGTGAAAAGACGATAAAATTTGTAGCTAGACTACAACTGAGTACAACTGATGTAGAGGGTGACGATCTAACGGAAAATAAAGAAGTAAGGACAGGCATACTTCGAATATATGGTACTGTAAATGAAGTAGATGAAGCTGATAAAGAAAACACTGCTGTATGGACAACAATAAATCCGTTTGCAAAGACAGGTACAGATATAGCTGCAGAAGGTATAAAAGTAGAAAAAACTGGTCTACTAAATAACCCTAGCTCCTATATAAGATCAGCTAGCCTAAAACGAAGAGAGGATTCTAGAGAATATCCTGCTGGAGAAGGATATTATGAGATAACGATAGAGCTTACCAATGACGGAGTAGAGAGACTAGCTGACAGTGGAGCAAAGTATTTCCACTTGATAGAAGAAGCTCAAGTACCTGTGGAGGGTGAAGTAAAAAAAGGTAGAGCCTACTCTATCAACCACGTACTAGACAATGACCCACCAAAATTAGAATATATTGTAATAGAGAATAAAAATACAGACAGTTCTTTAAGAAAAAGATTACAAGATATGAAAGATCAAAATGGTGATAATGTCTACAAAGCTGATGATGAAGAAGAGTTAATGATAGAGATCACAGATGAAGCGACAACAACTGGATCATCAGTAGCGATAAAACCAAATAACGCATCACCGTCAGCTATAAAATACTCAACTATGGTATACAATATTGGAGCTTCAGACAGTAATATATTTAGATATCCAGATGATTACTATGCTGGTGGAGATATAACACCAAAAGAATTGTTACATAGTGACTCAGATAGAGATAACTTTGATGGTGGATATTCTAGAGTGATAGAAAAGACAGATCTGAGTGGTACCACAAGCTTGGAAAAAGATACATTGGACATTACGATGATAGTGGTAGATGCGAACTTTGATACAGGTAAAGATTGGAATAATTATACAATTACAGTAAGCGCTATAAGTGGCTCAAGTGTAATACCAAATACAGCAGAAACTCTAAGTCCGATAAATCTAGAAACAAAGGAAGATATGGATACTGGAACAAGAATAAAATTAATATATGAATATGAATTATCTGATAAACTAGAAGATGTAGAAACAGCAACAATCAAAGTAGAGCCAAATATAGAAGATACAATGGGTAATAATATGAAAGAAGCGATATCTAGTATAGAAGTATCAGAAGTAGATAACGTAGCACCAACAGAAGCGGATATGGAAGAAGACGACTGGACATTTACTGCAAATAGAAAAGGTTTATCAGATATGAGTAATACATATTATACAAATATGGATTATGAACTAAATTCTAGTCATGAGAATCCAAATAGTTTGAGCCAAACTGGATTAAGAGCTCTTGAATACAGATTCCACTATGTATGGAATGAATCAGATCAAGCGGAAAATGGAATAGGAGAAAACAGCTGGAATGCTTCAGAAAAAGGAAATCACGGCAATGCAGACAAAATTCATCATGATCAAAGTAAAAATATTAAGTACTATGCTTTCCAACGTGATGCAAAACCTGCTAATAGATTAGCGGAGATGAAAGTAGATAGAAGTGGAAATGCAGAAGATGATGGTTCATACGAGTATTATCTGCATATGTATGACAAAGCAGGAAATGTGGGACCTGCAAATATTGATAAGGAAGATGCTGATACTGAAGGGAAACATTTATTTGAAGGAACAGGAGTTACAAATAAACTATATGTTGATACAATAGCACCAAGATATACTGCGGATAATGAAGCAGGAATAACAGCGGATTTTGAGCCTTCAAACTATAGTGGAGAAAGAGGACATATACATACGGACACTTCTGGAAATACAGACTTTGGAATACACATAAAAACAGAGGACTGGAATCTTGGAGGAAGCCTTACATTTGGTGATACAGATGTATTAAACCATGATTTATTGAAAGTTAATGATAGGTTTAACATATTAACACATGTCAAAGATTACAATATGGCTGATAGAAGTGATCCAGCTAATTTAACAGCTCCAGGAAATTCTACAAAAAGTGCGATTGTGTTAGGGGATCCTAATCAGACAGTAAGTATAACGCTAGATGAAATGAACATAGTAGATAATCTTGTAGAAGCAAATGCTACTATTACTACTACAGGCAACTTTACAGTGACAGATACTACAGTAGGAGAAAATAAAAGAGAAAGTACAGCCCCTGTAGTAGACCTTGCAGGAAACTGGGCAACAGAAAATGTAGCGGCGATGATAAACAATGACCCGCCAAGAGACTTAACTATTATGGCGCTGGCAGAAGAAGTAGTAAATGATGTAGATATAGCGGGTAACAATGAAAAAGATGATGTAGATAATCATGCTGGGGTAAATCAACGTTATAATCAGAATATAGATGAAGATGCTCAAACACCTGGTAATAATATAGCGACAAATGCTCATTTCACAGCAGGGACTTCTACAACTAACTTAAAACTAGGAAGAGCTCAAGACTACTACATATATGCTTATTTGAGACTTGGAAATAACTTTGGTGATCCTGGAGCTACAGGTAGAACAGGCCTAGAAAGACTATACACTAGAGTAACTGCAGGTGGCGCAGCCTCGAACGGTGATGTATCAGGCATAAATGGAGAGATAGCTGACTTGAGAGGTGCTATAGTTTTAAGAGGTAGTGGGAATGTTCAGGGAGTACCAGAAGGAAATGAAGCCGAGAATGTAAGAACATTTAGAATCAATGATCTTATGGATCTAGAAAATATGCCAAACAATATTACGAACGAAATACAAATGGGCGTAGAAGATCAATTTGGTTGGCATTTAGGAACTTATGACCCAGTAGCAAATACCTTTACTCCAGAGCAGTCAAATACTACCAACATATTTGTGGATACAGTGATCAATACAACTCCTCCGGGAAGCATAACAAATCGACAACTACTAGCAGGAGCAGGAGGGACATCAGCAAGATTTGTAGGTACAGATGCTGATGCAGGAGTTGAGACTCTTGTATATGAGATCACAATAGACTTCTCTCAAGTACCGGAACATGCAGGTTTATGGGAATATAATGTAGATAGAATAGTAGCAGCAAAAGATGAAAATATACAAATGGATGAAATGTTAGGTAGCAATAATACTGTGGTAGGGAACGACAGAGCTATCATCTTTGAAGATACAACGGTAATGCAAAATACATATCCTACAGAGACAGCAACAAATCTGGAATCTACAGGAACATTTACATTTGAGATAACTCCTAATCATGGATTAGTAGGAAATATGGCAAGAGTAGAATTTACTTTAATAGACAACTTAGGTAATATTGGACGATACTATGCTGACTTCGTAATACCTGATAGAAGTACAGATATCAAATCAAGACAACAAGGAAGTCAAAGAGAGCAAAGATCAGATGTAAAAGTAAGTGAAGATACAGGAGTAGACGTAGGAGAAAGAGAAGAAACAGGAAGAGAAGACTAATAAAAAACTAACTATAATTCTTTGGGCAGGGTTCTCCTGTCCAAAGAGTATAACTTTGGTAGCAACTGACATAAGAAATAAGGCGGATAAACATAAAGGCACATAGACAGGAGGGACTAATAATGAGGTGTGGAGATACAGAAAAATTAATAAAAAAATATGAATTGGGAGAATTGGATTTTTTGGAAACGAAAATACTAAAAAAACACCTTGAAAAATGTCCGGTATGCAAAAAAAAGTATGCGAGTCTAATAGCTCTAAATCTATTATTAGCTAACTCTAAAAAATCTATCTCAGCCTCTTTAGTGAGTAATGTATTCAAAGGTACTTTAGTAAAATCACTGTTGGGATTATTTGCAGTGGGAGCAATAACTATGCTGCTTTCTACTGGAGAAGATAACAGACAAGTACAGGTTAATGAACTTATAACTGAGCCTGTGGAGACTAGTGCCAGTGAGGTACTAGACACAGAAAGCACCACAAAGGCTTCGCTAGAAGAGAAGAAAACAGGTGTAAATGGAAACATACTACGAATTCGAGCAAAAAGTGGCTCGAAAGAGATAAATGTAGACATAGATGATGGAAATATGAAGATAAAAAATCGTGAAGAAAATTAAATATTAGGAATAATTAAAACAAAAGGAAGCTCCTACTACATATAGTAGGAGCTTCCTTTTTATAGTTATATATTTTTTAATATTTTTAATATCCTGTATAAGTTTTACGCAATTCTTGACTTCCTATGTTCCAATAATTTACTTTGGCATCTGCACCCACAGACACTAGATTTTCTGAATCAGGAAAAAACTGAACTGATGTTACTTTTCCTGTATGTCCTCGTCGTAGAGCTCCTGCAAACTGATAATTTTGAGTTTCGTAGATGTAGATATTGTAATCCGAACATCCAATAGCTATTAATGCATCATCTGCACTCCAATCCACCGCATTCAATGCTTTGTCAGTATTTACAGGTATCTTTCGCAACTCTTCTTTGGACGTAGCATCAAATATTTTCAAGTTGAAATCCCAACCTACAGAAGCTAATTTCGTGCCGTCCGGTGAGAAGCTAAGACCTGTGACCCAATCTTTGTGTGCTTTACTTATAGTAGAGAAAGATGATAAGTTTTCTCTCTCAATTATAAATATATTACCATTTTCTGTACCTGCTGCTATAGTTTTTTTGTCAGGTGAGATAGCCAGACAGATTACTTGTGATGGAAAGGATACGCCTTTTACCATATTTTTTTTTGTAATATCATACTGTATGATGTTGCCATCAGTACTACCTGAAAAAAAAGTAGATTCATTCTCTCCAAACACAATTTTGGAGATCTTACCTTTATGTATCTTATCCGAAGATATTAGATTTTGCGTATTGAAATCATATACAAATATACTACCGGTATCACTACCTGCGACAAAGTAGTTTCCACCTGGAGAGATAGCTATAGCGCTCAGTAGCCCTTCTCCCATCTCTATCATATTGACCATACGATCTTGACTAAAGTCCCATATGACGATCGCTTCATCATTTCCTA
>CAZDNU010000116.1:0-3250 GCA_964506865.1 uncultured Fusobacteriales bacterium
TGAAGAAAGCTTTAAAAATGAACATGAATACAATATAAATGAAGTTTTGAGAGAAAAATTAGAAAATGGATTTATAGATGTATTGAAAATAATTACAGAGTATATAATGGTTGCAATGCCTGAATATCCTAAGTGTTCGCAAGAATGCCATGGAATACAAGAAATAGATAAATATACAAAAGAAAATGAAATGGATCCAAGGTGGGAGCAACTTTTAAATATTGTAAAAGAAAAATAGGAGGTAGATTGAAAAAATGGCAGTACCTAAGAAGAAAACTTCAAAAACGAAAAAAAATATGAGAAGATCTCATCATGCATTAAGTGGCGTGAATCTAGTATCGTGTCCAGAGTGTGGAGAAGCAGTAATGCCACACAGAGCGTGTCTTGCTTGTGGAACTTACAATGGTAGACAGGTTTTGGAATCTGTAGATACAGATGTGGAAGATACTGTAGAAGAATAGTCCACTTTTATAAAAAGCAAGATTTTATTTATCTTGCTTTTTTTAACATATATACATTTATATAGGAAAATAAAAGAATGAATATAAATAAGCGTAGAATAGATAAGTACCGTTGGAATAGCGGGAAATAAAGCCTGTAAAGAAATAATCTTACGAAATCTATGAAGCAAGAAGCAATTGTTTTTTATAAGACGAAAGCGGTTTACTTCAGGAAATTCTTAAGTTTTTGCTTAGGAGGAGTTCGCTAAGGAGGTAATATATGAAAGTAGTACTTGATGCAATGGGTGGGGATAATGCTCCTTTAGAAACCGTAAAAGGCGGAATATTAGCACTAGGAGAAGTAAAAGGTCTTGAATTGATCTTAGTAGGAAAAAAAGAAAAAATAGAGGAAGAGCTTAAAAAATATAAATATGATATTGATAGAGTGTTGGTAGAAAATGCGGATGAAATAATAGATATGAATGAAAAAATGTCACCTGCACTTGCAGTAAGAAAAAAGAAAAATTCATCTATGAATGTAGCATTGCAATTAGTAAAAGAAAAAAAAGCAATTGCATGTGTATCAGCTGGAAATACAGGGGCACTTATGAGTGCTAGCTTGTTGAAATTGGGGCGAATAAAAGGAGTATTAAGACCTGCTATAACTACAATTTTTCCAAACAAAACAGGAAATATGGTGGTTCTTGATGTTGGAGCAAACTCAGACTGCAAGGCAGAGTATTTGGAGCAGTTTGCTGTAATGGGTTCTATTTATTCGGAAAACGTACTGGGAAAGACAAACCCAAAAGTAGCCCTGCTAAATATAGGAGAAGAAGAAGGAAAAGGCAATGAATTAATGGCGAAAAGTTATGGAATATTAAAAAGTAACAGCAAAATAAATTTTGTAGGAAATATAGAGCCAAACGAGATGTTTAATGGCGAAGTAGATGTAATAGTGACAGATGGATTTACAGGAAATATAGTATTGAAAACAGGAGAAGGCATTGTTCAATTTATTTTTGATACTTTGAAAAGTTCTATCAATGAAAGTTTACTTAATAAAATTGCAGCACTTATGTTAAAGCCGGTTTTTAAAAAAATGAAAAAGGATATAGACGCTTCTGAGTATGGCGGAGCTTTATTTTTGGGGCTAGAAGGAATGTCCTTGAAGGCGCATGGTGGATCGGATTCGAAAGCGATCAAAAATGGAATAAAAGCCGCACATAAACTAGCAGAAAATAACTTTATTGAAAGCTTAAAAAATGAGATGAAAGGAGAAGCCTAATGCCGGAAATAAAAAGTGTAGGGATAGTTGGGATAGGTAGCTATACTCCTTCAAAAATTATGACAAACCATGATTTGGAAAAGCTGGTAGAGACTTCTGATGAATGGATAACAAGTAGGACAGGGATAAAGGAAAGAAGGATAGCGGCTGATAATGAGGCGTGTTCTGATTTAGCTATAAAAGCAGCACTCAAAGCATTGGAAGATGCAGACACAAAAGCAGAAGATTTAGATTTGATAATAGTGGCAACTATTACTCCGGATTTTGCTTTTCCTGCTACAGCTGCACTAGTGCAAGATAAACTTGGAGCAGTAAATGCAGCAGCTTTTGATTTGGAAGCAGCATGCACAGGATTAGTATATGGCATAGTTACAGGTAGTAACTATATTGCTACAGGACAATACAAAAAAGTATTGGTGATAGGGTCGGAAGTTTTATCTAAGATAGTGGATTGGGAAGATAGAAATACTTGTGTCTTATTTGGAGATGGAGCTGCAGCTGTAGTACTTGGTGAAGTTGAAAAAGACTACGGATTACAGTCATTTCATCTTGCAGCAAGGGGTTCTGGAGGAGAATTTCTGGATCAACCTGGTGGAGGATCTAAGAATCCTGCGACGCATGATACTATTGATCAAAGGATGCATTTTTTAAAGATGAAAGGACAGGATGTTTTTAAATTTGCAATAACGGCAATACCTGAAACTATTGAAAAGACAATAGAAAAATCAAATATAGAAATGAGTGGGATAGATATAATATTTCCACATCAAGCTAATTATAGAATTATCGGGTCTGCGGCTAAAAAATGCAATATTCCCGTGGAAAAGTTTTATATGAACTTAGAAAAATATGGCAATACTTCATCGGCTTCTATTGGAATAGCCTTAGATGAAGCTGTAAAAGCTGGAAAAGTAAAAAAAGATGAGTATATTTTATTAGTAGGTTTTGGTGCAGGACTTACTTACGGGTCATGCTTGCTAAAATGGTCAAAGGAGGTATAAATTTAATGTTTACTACAAAAGTTTGCGAGCTTTTAAATATAAAATATCCTATATTTCAAGGAGCCATGGCTTGGATAGCTGATGGGACTTTAGCTGGAAATGTTTCAAAAGCTGGAGGACTAGGGATAATTGCCGGAGGTGGTATGCCACCGGAGATATTAAGAGAAGAGATAAAAAAAGTAAAAGAAATAACTTATAAACCATTTGCAGTAAACCTTATGCTTATGATGGGCGAAATAACAGAACAGATCAAAGTATGTACAGAAGAAAAAGTACCTGTAGTAACTACAGGAGCAGGAAACCCAGGACCTTATATGAAAGAGCTAAAGGCAGCAGGCATAAAAGTCATACCTATAGTACCCTCGGTAGCATTGGCAAAACGAATGCAAAAAGCTGGCGCTGACGCGATAATAGTAGAAGGTACGGAGGCTGGAGGGCATGTAGGACAGTTGACCACAATGGCACTAGTACCACAAGTAGTCGAAGCCGTAGAGATACCTGTAATAGCTGCAGGTGGCATTGCA
>CAZDNU010000117.1:0-1608 GCA_964506865.1 uncultured Fusobacteriales bacterium
AACATAAAGACAATCAACTGGAAGCAATCGCAGATAAATGACATGAAAAATGGTCCATCGGATATTATACCTGGAAGTGATAGGTACAACATCATAGAAGCTCCAAAATTAGAAAATTATAAATTATATCAAAATATAAATTTAGCAGCAAATAATCTAGAATTCACAGCATTATCCCTAATGTATTCGCATACAAATAATTATAATAGAGAAAAAATATACAAATTTTTGAATCTAGTATTTTCTGAATCAAAGCTAAATACTTTTGGCGAATTTAAGAAGAAAGTAACTGAATCAAAATTTATAATAGAAAATCTAAAACTAAATCATATTGAAAAGAAATATTTTAATAGAATTTTGCTTACTATATTGAGTATAGATGATGAACGAGACGAAAATAAATATGAAAATCAAAGTGACTTAGAATTGATAGAAGAGGGCAAAGAGTGGAACAGACTGAATCTAAAAGATATATTTTATCTAAATAGAGTAGAAAAATATTTTTTATGGAGATATATCACTCTGATAATAGCAGAAAAACGGTATGATGATTTTGGATATATTCGAAAAAAAGGTGAAGAATTTATCGCAGAAGATATATGCTTTGATAAAAACTTTCGATATATTTCAAAAAATTTGGAGATTATCACAAGTTTTCGAAAATTTTGGGATATGTATAAAAAAGCAGTATTGTACTGTTACTACTATTCTGATTTTGAAAACTTATATGAAAATTTGGACTTGGAAAGAATATCTGAATTTGAAGCAATAGGGATACAAGAATATTTTGATAAAGTACTTGAATTTAGTGAGAAAGTGGAAAGAAAAATAATAATACAAAATGATTATATATACATAAGTAATTATAATATAAAAATAAAGATCGATAAATTATTTGAAAAAAAAGGTATGGCACGAAAATTTATATTAAACTTATTGGATGAATGGGAAAAATTAATCGACTATGTAGATAAAGCAGAAATAAAAAAGATGATATATAATGAATTGAGAAATAAAAATTTGGGAGAAGATCCTAGTGAATCTAGTGTAAACAAGGCTTTGAGTAGAATATGGAAAGAGATAGGAATATTTAATGTACAGATGAAAAAAATAGCGAATATTGATGATTTTTTTATAGTAGAAAATAAGAAAATAAAAGTAAATAGTTTGATTTTATAACTTTGTTACAATTATGTTACAATTGAAGAGTATAATATATATAGTAATCATAGTAACAAAAATAATATAAAGCAATGAAGGTGGTGTAAAATGGGAATTGATTTTGAAAAAGATATAGGAAAAACAATAGCACTTGCAGGCTTACTCCATGATATAGGTAAGTTTATGAATCGGACAAGCAAACATTTTGATTTTGTAGAAAAGAAGGCTCATCCTTTTTTGTCGAAATTATTTGTAGAAAGTTTGGAAAAAAGAAATATAATAAAAGAAAACAAAATTTTGAAAACTTTAGTACAAAGACATCATGAAGATAATAGAATTGATGGTGAATTATTGGTACAAAATATTGAAAACGAAACAGAAAAAAAAATAGCATATATTTTAAGTAAAGCAGATAATTATTCATCGTCAGAAAGAGAAGAAATAAAA
>CAZDNU010000118.1:0-5208 GCA_964506865.1 uncultured Fusobacteriales bacterium
GATAACTCGAAAGCAGCCATAATCACACGGGGTATAGCCGAAATAATGCGATTTGGAAATGAGTTTGGTGCGGATACAGAGACATTTTCTGGATTGTCCGGTATAGGAGACTTGATAGTCACTTGTACAAGTCAGCATAGTAGAAATAGATATGTTGGAGAAAGTCTTGGAAAGGGAAAGACTATCGACGAGATACTTGAAAAAATGCTTATGGTGGCAGAAGGAGTACCAACTGTAAAGGCAGTTTATAATATAGCGAAGGATAAAAATATAAACATGCCTATAATCGAATCTTTATATAATATAATTTACAAAGGTGTAAAACCGTATGATGTATTGGATGCGTTAATGAATAGAGATTTAAAAGAGGAATTTTATTGATGGTGGTTAGCGTGCGAATAAAATAAAAAAAATGGGGCAGTTAATATGGACGAAACTAAGGATTTGGTAAAATTATATTTAAGAGATATAAGAAAATATGATATTCTAACAAAGGAAGAGGAGCTTGAGCTCTTAAAACAAAGTCAATCTGGAGATAAAACAGCTAAGCAAAAGCTTGTGCTTTCTAACCTTAGACTAGTAGTAAATGTAGCTAAAAAATATTTGCATAAAGGGCTTAGTTTTATAGACTTGATAAGTGAAGGGAATATAGGCTTGATACATGCAATAGATAAATTTGATTATAAAAAAGGTTATAGATTTAGTACTTATGCAGTATGGTGGATAAAGCAGGCAATAACAAAAGCTATTATAAATAAAGGGCGAGAAATAAGAATACCATCGTATAAGCATGACATGATAAATAAAATTAACCGTTATATTATGAACTATGTTACTGATAAAAATAATTATCCTACCATAAAGCAAATCTCTAACGAGACAGGAATAAGTGAAAAAAATATAGAACAAGTAATGATTGAATTTCAAGACCTGATATCTTTGAATTCTACAATAGGAGATAGTATATTCTTAGAGGATGCTTTATCTGAAGAAAATCAAGATTCCATGGAAAAAGAGATCCTTGACCAAATAATAAAAGAAGATATTTTGGACACACTATCTTTTTTAAAAGAACGAGAAAAGAATATATTAATATATAGATTTGGATTGGATGGAAATGAACCAAAAACTTTGGAAGAAGTAGGGAAGATATTTGACATCACAAGAGAGCGAGTAAGACAAATAGAAAAGAAGGCATTGCAAAAGTTAAAAAAAGAATATAATGATAAATTGAGATCATATCTTCAAGAGTAAAAAATGATTCAAAGTGAAAGGTGGTGTGAAGCTATTGCTGCGGCAGTAGAAAATATGAAAAAAAAAGAGATAAAGGAAGTTGAAAATGCATATCTGGTGGTCCCAGAAGAAGAGATAGAGGTATATAATATTCATAATTTACGTACAGAGCTTTTTTCATTGGTAGAAACAGGAACAACAAAATTGATAATAGATTTGTCAAAGGTGAGATATATTGATAGCTCAGGCCTTGGGGTTTTGGTATCTTTATTAAAAAAGATGAAAGAGATTAGTGGGAAAATAGTACTACTAAATCCAACAGAAGAAATAATGGAAATACTAAGCTTGACAAGTTTGGCAAGAGTATTTATAATTGTAGATAATATGGAAAATGCAATTGAAAATTTGCGATAGGAGGTAAAGGATGAATATAAACATCAAAGAGGCAGGGAAGAACATAAAGCTAGTAGAATTGGAAGGGGAAATTGATGTATATACGTCTATGAATTTGAAAAAAGAGCTAAATCGATTGATTGAGGAAGGCGGAACAAAATTGGTAATAAGCCTAAAACGAGTTGTTTATATGGATAGCTCGGGCCTAGGAGTATTGGTCGCCATATTAAAAAAAATAAAAAAAGAAGAGGGAAATCTAAAAATAACAAACTTAAATTCAAGTATAAAGAAGATTTTTGAATTGACAAGACTTACAAAATTTTTTGAAATATATGATGAAGAAAACGAAGCTATAAAAAGCTTTAGATAAATATATAGAAATGAAAGGCGGTATTTAAAGTAATGCTAAAGATAAAAGTTGATCGAGGGACTTTTTTAAAAGCTATACAAATAGTAGAAAAAGCAGTGAGAGATAACAAAATAAGACCTGTAATATCAGGGATTGAGTTGGAAGCAAAAGGTAAAAGAATATCATTGAAAGGAACTGATCTAGAGCTTACCATAAAAAATGTGATAGAAGGTACAATTATGGAAGATGGTAAGATTGTATTTTCGCACCAAATGGTAGAAGAATATCTAAAAGAGATACCAGATGATGAGATATTCTTGGAAGAAAAAGAGGGTAAATTATTACTAACAAGTGCAAATTCTATTTCGGAGTTTTCAATATATGATGCAGATGAATATCCGCATATTAGAAGCTTGGAAACCGGAAAAGAGTGCTTTATAAATAAAGAGATATTTCTGGATCTGCTAGAAAAAGCTAGAGTAGCAGCAGCTCAGACACCAGATAATTTAGCAGTAAATTGTGTAAGAGTAGAGATAGAAAATCGAAAATTGAGCGTAATAGCTTCTGATACTTATAGAATGGTGTATAGTGAGGCAGAGTTGGGTGAAGAAGCGGGTAATGAGATAATAAAAGCGAGTATACCTCTAAAGACAATTGACAGTATGATAAAAATATTGAAAGCAATAGAGGGCAATACTACTAATCTGCGTTATGAAGGCAGTCAAATCTTTTTCACAATAGGAGATGTATCTATTTTAAGCAGAGTTATTGATCTTGAATTTCCTGATTATGATGCGATACTTACAAATACAACTTATGATAAAGAAGTATTTTTAAATAAAAAAGATTTCATATCAGTGTTGAAAAGAGTTTTGGTATTTGTAAAAAATAATACTGAAGCAAAAAATAGTGGCATATTTACATTTATGGGGAACAAACTTATGATAAGAGGTATATCTGAGGCAGCAAAAGTAAAAGAAGAGATAGAAACAATTAAAACCGGTGAGGATCTTACAATTTCATTGAATGTAAAATTTTTACTGGACTATTTGCAAAATCTAGAAACAGAAAATGTGGCTATGAGTCTATCGAACTCTTCAAGTGCAGTGCTCCTAAAAGGAGAAAAAAGAGAAGATTTTATATATTTTACAATGCCGTTAGCATTGAATGAAGAATAAAAATATAGGAGGAAGAATATGGCAATATTGAATCAACACGAAATAGATCAAATAGTAAATGCAACAACAAGAGATCCTTTTGGTATACTTGGAACACACAAATTAAATGAAAAACAATTGGTTTTTAGAACTTTTAATCCTGCAGCTGAAAATGTAATGTTAAAAGTAAAAAAGCCTAAAAAAACCATTAAAATGGATAGAATACATGCTCATGGACTCTTTGAAGCAGTTTTGGATTCAGAAGATTTTGTAGAATATGAATATGAATATCAGTATTATACTAAGGACAATTGGATAACAAAAGATCCGTACTCATTTTTACCGGTTTTGACACCATATGATACATATTTATTTAATGAAGGTAATCATCATAGGATATATGAGAAGATGGGCGCACACATTATAGAGCATAATGGAGTATGGGGAACGCATTTTTCAGTGTGGGCACCGGAAGCAATAAGAATAAGCGTAATAGGAGATTTTAATACATGGGATGGGCGAGTTCACCAGATGAGAATGTTAGGCTCATCAGGAGTATGGGAGATATTTGTCCCAGGAGTAGTGGAAGGAGACCTATATAGATTTGAGATAAAAACAAAATATGGACATATATTAAAGAAATCAGATCCATATGCGTTTTATACAGAACAAAGACCGGCTACTGCGTCGATCGTGTATGAGATAGATGAGAAACATACATGGGATGATGATGACTGGATGAAGAAAAGACGGGAAACAAATTGGTTGGAACGACCAATATCGATGTATGAAGTCCATCTAGGATCATGGCAGCGTATAGTTGAAAATGGTGAAGAGCGATTTATGACTTATCGTGAATTAGCTGATAGACTTGTACCTTATTTAGTAGAGAACAATTATACTCATGTGGAGTTTATGCCGTTGGCAGAGCATCCTCTAGATGAGTCTTGGGGATATCAAATCATAGGATTTTTCTCAGCTACAAGTCGATACGGAAAACCAGAAGATTTGATGTATCTGATAGATAAGTTGCACCAAAATGATATAGGAGTAATACTTGACTGGGTACCAGGACATTTCCCTAAAGACGCAATAGGTTTGGGAAGATTTGATGGTACTGCTTTATACGAACATGCTGATCCGAGACAAGGTGAGCATACAGAATGGGGTACATATATTTTTAATTATGGAAGAAAAGAAGTTAGTAATTTCTTAATAACAAATGCTTTGTTTTGGCTTGACAAATTTCATATAGATGGTTTGCGGGTAGATGCAGTGGCTTCAATGTTATATTTGGATTATAGCAGAAAAGCAGGAGAATGGGTACCTAATAAATATGGTAGTAGAGAGAATTTGGAAGCTATAGAATTTATGAAATATTTCAATTCTATTTCTCATGAATACTATCCTGGTATATTGACTATAGCAGAAGAATCAACTGCTTGGCCGGGAGTTACCAAACCTACCTACCTTGGTGGACTTGGATTTTCTCTGAAATGGAATATGGGCTGGATGAATGATTCACTTAGTTATATATCAAAAGACAGTATATATAGAAAGTATCATCAAAATAGTTTGACGTTTTCTTTAGTGTATGCTTTCACCGAAAACTTTGCATTGGTATTATCTCATGATGAAGTAGTACATGGAAAGGGATCGATGCTAAATAAAATGCCAGGAGATTATTGGCAAAAATTTGCAAATTTGAGACTATTTTATGCATACTGCTATGCACATCCCGGAAAGAAGCTTAATTTTATGGGGAGTGAAATAGGTCAATGGACAGAATGGAATTGTAAAAAAAGTCTCGATTGGCACCTAATGGAAGCAGAACCACATCAAAAACTAAGAAAATATGTAGAAAATCTAAACAAAGTATATAAAGAAAATAATGCTTTTTGGGAAATAGATTTTAGTTATAATGGATTTGAATGGATAGATTTTCATGACGCTGATAACAGCATAATATCTTTTACGCGAAAGGGCAAATCAGACGATGAAAGAATAGTATGTGTGTTTAACTTTACTCCTATGCTAAGACATAATTATCGACTAGGAGTACCAGAGCCTGGATAT
>CAZDNU010000119.1:0-3332 GCA_964506865.1 uncultured Fusobacteriales bacterium
AACCTTTGAATATCTTTTTTTTGATTTTAGGGGCTTTTTCAGTACTTTTGCTGGCAATGACAGCGGTTAATAAAGCTGGAAGTCAAACAATACCAAATATGAGTGTAGTATATGGATTGAAATTGTTATTTTGCGGGATGGCAGCAGCAGCAGCGATGATTATTCCAGGCGTATCTGGATCATTTCTATTGATAGTGCTGGGCGAGTATAATAATGTAATATATTTTGTAAATGAAAGACAGTATCTCCCTTTGATAATAATAGGATTGGGTGCTGGATTAGGTATAATTTTATTTGCTAAAATCATTACTTATCTTTTGGAAAAGTATAAAGATACAAGTTTATGTTTTATAATTGGTCTAATTGGGGCGTCATTATATGTGATATATCCGGGGTTTACTATTGAAGGGATTGTACCGATACTAAATACAGTGACCTTTGTAATTGGTTTTATGTTAGCTTATATTTTAGGTAAAATCTCAAAGTAGAGAGGTGAGGTTATGAAGTTATTTGATCAAAGATTTACTATATTGGATAAAAGTATGGATGCGTATGCTACAAGATCTAAAGCTCTTGCAAATAATATCGCAAATGTAAATACACCAAATTATAAAAGGCAAGATGTGGATTTTGAAAATGTGCTGCGCGAAGCATTGAATGAAGGAGAAAACCCTAAAATAGAGGGTAAAGCTACTCATGGAAGACATTTTAAGATAAATCCGATACCAGCTGTAGAAAGCATGCAGCCTAAAATAGTTAAAGAAAAAAATACTATCATGAGAAACGATAATAATAATGTTGATGTTGAAAAAGAACAAACTGAATTTGCCAAAAACAATATACGGTATCAATTTGCAGGCAACCGACTTACAAACAACTTTACTATACTAAAGAATGTAATAAAAGCAAGGTAAAGATGATTTGAAAGGAGAGTAAAAATGGGAATATTTAATATGATAAATGCAAGTGGATCAGGAATGACAGCTGAGAGAATGAGAATGGATATAATATCAGATAATATAGCAAATGCGAATACCACTGTAACAGAAAATGGTGGTCCGTATAGGCGAAAGGTAGCTGTATTTCAGGAACGAAAAAGCACTGAATTTAAGATACCTATGGATATAAAACCTGAATCAGATAATATAGGTAGTGGAGTGCGAGTGGTAAAAATAGCAGAAGACAATTCACCATTTAAATATGTATACAATCCTGATCATCCAAATGCCAATGATGAAGGTTATGTATCAATGCCAAATGTAAATATAGTAAAAGAAATGACGGACATGATAACTGCATCAAGAGCATATGAGGCAAATGCTACAGTTGTAAATACAGCAAAAGGCATGGCGAATACGGCTCTTGGAATAGGCAAGTAGAAGGTGATATGAAATGAATGTAAATTTTTTTAATTCCCTTGGTATAAATTCAAGTAAAAACTTTTTTGAAGAAAAAACAGCAGATAACAAAGTAGAAAATTCAAAGTTTATGGATATATTGAATGATACATTTTATGAAGCTAATAGCTTAAAAACTGAATCAGATGCAATGACAAATGATTTTTTAGCAGGAAAAACAGACAATATACATGAAGTAATGATAACGGCGCAAAAATCCGAAATAGCCATTTCGTTTGTAACGGAAATACGTAATAAACTTTTGGAAGCATATCAAGAATTTTCAAGAATGCAGCTGTAGTATGGAGGAGTAGTATGAATGAAAACTTGGAAAAAATAAAGGAAGCATTTCTAAAAGTCTGGGGTAATTTGAGCAGCATGCAGAAGATAATCTTCTCTGCTGCAGTTGTTTTATTTTTTGCTTTTTTGATTATTTTTTCGTTAATGTCAGGCCAGGTACGTTATGAGCCGCTGTTTACAGAATTAGAGCCAAAAGATGCAGCAGTTATAAAGGAACAGCGAGATAAAAAGGGTGTAAAGTATCGCATAGCTGATGCTGGACAAGTAATCGAGGTAGAGGCATCGCAAAAGTATAATTTGCGATTAGATTTGGCAAATGAAGGTGTAGTGCCTAGAGGAAATTCAGTAGGATTTGAGATATTTGATAGTATCAAACTATCTGCAACAGAATTTGAGAAAAAGGTAATGTTTTTGAGAGCCCAGGAGGGAGAACTGGAACGTACTATTAGGGCGTTGAAACAAGTGAAAAGAGCAAATGTAACAATAACCCCATCAAACGATTCACCATTTTTAGAAGACCAGACTCCAGCGAAAGCATCTGTATTGTTAGAGTTGGAATCATTTGAAAAATTAAATGAAGAAAATATAAAAGGTATAATGCTGCTAGTTGCAAGTGCGGTAGAAAGCTTAACTCCAGAAACGGTAGATGTAATGGATACAGAGGGAAATATTTTATCCGAAATAGTAGAGTTTGGAAATGAATCTAGCGGATTAAACAACAAAAAAATACAGCTACAAAAAGAGCTTGAAAAAAAGTTTAAGCAAAGTGCTGCTTCTGTACTTAGTGTCCTCGGAGGGGGAAATTATAGATTAACGTTATCAATTGAATTAGACTTTGACAAAGAGGAGATAGCCAAAGAGATGTTTTCGACTCCAACTATAAACGGAGAAGAAATGACAGAAGGGTTGAAGCGAAGCATCCAAGAATCAGAAGAAAATCATGAAAATATGGAAAATGATACAGTACAAGGAACAGCTGGAACTGATTCAAACATTCCAGGATATGTAGGAACTGAAGAGGAAAATAATGGGAATAGATATAATAAATCAAATCAAATTGTAAACTACGAATTAAATAAAACGCAATCAAGCTTTACAAAAGCCGTAGGAACGATTAAAAGATTATCAATTTCTGTAAATATAAATCAAAAAGCGAGTTATTTTAACGAAATGGAATTAACAGCAGAAAAAGTAGAAGAAGAAAAAAGAAAATTTATTAATATGGTAAAAAATGCTGTTGGATTTAAAGAAGAACGTGGTGATTCGATAAATGTAGAAATAATACCATTTGATATGCAAAGAATAGCGCAATATGAAATGGCAATTAAATCACAAGAAAAGCAAAAAACTTATACATTAATTGCATTATCAGTATTAATAGGGATCATTGTACTAAGCATTTTAGGTTATTATTTAATACGAAAACGAGAAGAAAAATTATTAAAAGAAAAAGAAAGAAGAGCAGTGGAAGATCTTATTCCAGAATTTGATGAGATATTAGTAGGCAAACAGCTATCTGTAGAAGATCAAGAGCGAATGGAGAAAGAAGATGAGATCAAAGAAATAGCTAAAAAGAAGCCGGAAGAAGTAGCTGGACTTGTCAGAGCGTGGTTAACGGATGATTAAAAACTTGTA
>CAZDNU010000120.1:0-1640 GCA_964506865.1 uncultured Fusobacteriales bacterium
GATCGAGTAATAAAACGTTCTGAAATAATGGAGAAAGTTTGGCAAAAAAAAAATAATGAAAGAATAATTGATGTATATGTTGCAAAATTGCGAAAAAAACTGTATATATTAAAAAATAAACTTCGAGCTATAAAAGGACTGGGATATAAATTGGATTAAAATGTTTACAGTTTTTTTACATTAAATTAATTTTCGGTTTACACTTTTACAATACAATGTATATAAGAAAAAATAGCTGAAGAAGTATTAATCTCTTCGAGTTATATTACTACTATCTTATAAAAATTATAAGAAATTACTTGGTAAAAGGAGAATGAGTATGGAAAAAAAATTAGAATCAAAATTAAAAAAAATATTTTATGAACGAGAGAGTAGGCGTACATTGTTTTGGAATATGTTTGGGCTTGACTGGTTGATATTAAGCTTCTTAGTTATTTTCAATATTATTCTATTTTTTTTAGGAGTAGATTTTTCAGATCTAAGCTACACACTTAATTTCTTTTTTATGATAATACCTTTGTTTACATTTGCGGTAGTGTTTTTCGTAATGCAGTTAAAAACTGTATTTTTCCCTGTGATGACTGTGAGGCGATTTCATGACGCAGGCAAAAAAGGAATATATTATTTTGCATTGCTTGCTACCTTTATAATAATATTATTTTTTTATTTTAAAAACACTGAATTATTTATGGAACAATTTGATTTGGAAAAATCACATCTAGTGTTATTGGTATACTATTTTAGGGCTTTACTTGTAAATCCATTTAATGCTATTTTTTCCGGTACAATAGTAGTACAGATATCTATGTTGATAAATATATATACTTTATATATACTTTTTTTTAAAAAAGGAAGTAGCACGAATCAATATGGAAAATTGGATCATATAAAAAGTAGAAAACAAGAAGATGCTAAAACAAAAAAATTGATAATGGGTGTAGCAGCATTCAACATAATAATAGTTTTTATGATATTTCTATTTATATTTGTAAATAGTATGAAATTTTTTATACGATATCCAATACTAAAATTTTTTACAGGAAAAGATTGGGTTTCGTTATCAGATAAGTTTGGATTTTTACCACTATTGGTGGGGAGTCTTTGGGTAACAATGATAGCACTAATAATTGCAGTACCTATTAGTCTTATAACGGCAGTATATATTGCAGAATTTGCTTCACCCAAAACAAGAGAAACCTTGAAAATAGTTATAGAAACAATGGCTGCAATTCCTTCAGTTGTATTGGGATTTATAGGAATGTTTGTGATATCAGATATAGTAAAAGCTACATTCAATCTAGATATAGGATTGACAGCTCTTACAGGGGGGATAATATTAGCCTTTATGGCAATGCCTACAATGATCAGTATAGCTGATGATTCCATTAGGTCCCTGGACAACAGTTACAAGCAAGCTTCTTTAGCATTGGGTGGAAGTAAGATGCAGACGATATTTTTCGTAATGCTTCCGGCGGCGTTTCCTGGCATATTTGCAGGAATAATGCTTGGTTTTGGACGTATAATAGGTGAAACAATGACTGTACTTATGGTTACAGGAAATGCTCCAAATCTAAATGCAAATGCGCTGACTTCTGTTCGTACGATGACGGCTACCATAGCAGCAGAGATGGGAGAAGTAG
>CAZDNU010000121.1:0-6510 GCA_964506865.1 uncultured Fusobacteriales bacterium
GGACGAGGATTAAATAAAATGAAAGAAGCCGGAATAGAGGTCATAAGCGGAATAATGGAGCAAGAAAGTCAGGAGATAAATAAAGTATTTGTGAAATATATAAATAACGATATACCATATATATTTCTAAAGACAGCACTAACTTTAGATGGAAAAATAGCAACTTCAAGTGGAGACTCTAAGTGGATAAGTAATGAGGAAGCGCGAAAAAAAGTTCAAAAGTATAGAAATAAATATATGGGCATAATGGTTGGCATAAATACAGTATTGAAAGATAATCCAAGACTTACAGCTAGAATAGAAAACGGAATTGATCCGTATAGAATAGTTATAGACCCGGAACTGGTTATAAACATAGAAGCTAATATTATTATGAATAATACAGATAAGAAGACTATAATTGTAACTTCACAAGAAAATATGCGAAATGAAAAGTATAAAAAATTAAAAGAGAAAAATGTAAAGTTTATATTTATTCCAGGCAAAGAATTTGAGATATATATAGTTATGCAGGAGATAAAAAAGCTTGGTATAGATTCGGTATTGGTAGAAGGTGGAAGCAAAGTAATAAGTCACATATTACGAGAGAAAATTGTAGACGAAGGTGTATTTTTTATTGCTCCTAAGATATTAGGAGATAGCAATGCAATACCACTAATAGAAGGTTTTGATGTAGAAAAAATGTCAGAGGCTATAAAATTGAAAGATGTAAACTATAAAATATATGGAGATAATATTGGCATTCATTTTAGTGGGATAGAAGAAACAGAGTAGAAAATAAAGAAAGGTGGTGAGTCCGTTATCAATGAAATGAAAAAGTTTGATGACGGGAAAAAAATTTTCACAGGATTAATAGAAGAGCAAGGAAAAATAATAGAGATAGCACAAAGTGGACAAAATTCGTTGAAAATAAAAATAGCTGCCCAAAAAGTATTAAACAAGGTAGCCAAAGGAGATAGTATAGCCACAAATGGTGTGTGCCTAACTGTAATAGAGTTTTCAGATAGTTACTTTGTAGCAGATGCAATGCCTGAGACATTTAGACGAAGTAATCTTTCGAAATTAAAATCAGGGGACAGTGTAAATTTAGAAAAATCCATAACTTTGTCAACTCCTTTAGGTGGACATATAGTAACAGGAGATGTTGATTGCACAGGAACCATAGAAAGCATAAATTCTGAAGGAATAGCAAAATTATATACAATAAGTTTGGATGAACAAAGGTATGCAAAATATATTGTAGAAAAAGGCAGAATATCTTTGGATGGAGCCAGTCTTACAGTAGTAGCTTGCGACAAAAGGTCTTTTGTTGTGTCACTTATACCTCATACCCAGGCTAGCATAAGTCTTGGAGAAAAAAAAGTAGGAGACATGATAAATATAGAAACAGACTTAATAGGAAAATACATAGAGAGATTTATGATGTTTGCGGATGAAGGCAAGAAAAATTCAAATATAGATATGGCATTTCTTATGAAAAATGGATTTGCTTAAAAAGTAGGAGGAAAAGATGTTAAATAAAGTAGAAGATGCATTAGAAGATATAAAAAATGGGAAAATGCTTATTGTAGTAGACGATGAGGATAGGGAAAATGAAGGAGATCTTATAATAGCTGCGGAAAAAATAACAGATGAAGCAGTAAATTTCATGGTGAAAAATGCAAGAGGATTGATATGTGCACCGTTAACTGAAGATATTGCAGAAAAACTTAACTTAGATCTGATGGTAGACAAAAACACTGATTATTTCGGAACGGCATTTACTGTGTCAGTGGATTCAAGAGAAGGCACAACAACAGGAATATCAGCAGGAGATAGAGCCAAAACAATAAGAGATTTAGCTAATGAAGATAAAAAAGCAGCAGATTTTAGAAAACCGGGACATATTTTCCCTTTGATAGCGCAAAAAGGTGGAGTGTTGAAGAGAGCGGGTCATACGGAAGCAGCAGTAGATTTATGTAAATTAGCTGGCTTGAAACCAGTTGGAACTATTTGTGAGATATTGAAAGAAGATGGGACAATGGCAAGACTTGCCGAGTTAAAAGAATATGCCAAGAAGCATGACTTGAAGATCATATCAATAAAAGACCTAATACAATATAGAAGGCAATCTGAAAAATTGGTAACACGGGTAAGTCATGCAAAACTTCCAACAGATTATGGGATATTTGATATATATGCTTATGAAAATGAAATAGATGAAAAAGAGCATGTGGCTATAGTAAAAGGGGACTTGAATCAAGAAGATGAGATATTGGTTCGGGTTCATTCAGAATGCTTAACTGGAGATGTTTTTGCATCAAGGAGATGTGATTGCGGCGATCAACTTCATACTGCAATGCAGATGGTAGATGAGGCTGGAGCTGGAGTGATAATATATTTACGACAAGAAGGCCGAGGTATAGGTTTGAAAAATAAAATATGTGCATACAATCTTCAAGATAAAGGATTGGATACAGTAGAAGCGAATGAGCAACTTGGATTTAATGCAGACTTGAGAGATTATGGTATAGGAGCGCAAATATTAAGTGATCTTGGAGTGAAAAATATAAGATTAATAACAAATAACCCTAAAAAATTAGTAGGGTTAGAAGGTTATGGATTGAAAATAGTAGAAAGAGTACCAATAAAAATAAAGCCTAAACCAGAAAACAAATTTTATTTGGAAACAAAAGAAGAAAAAATGGGGCACTACTTGGATTTGAAAAAGGAAACTAAAAATTAAAATTGTTTGAAGTAATAAAAAAAAAATAAAAAAATTTGATTTTTGATTCACAAAAAATGTATAATAAATAGAAGAATACTCTAAAAATAAAAAAATGATTTGAAAACAGATAAAGGAGTGATTTGAATGAGATATCAAGAACAAACAATAGGAACAAATACAGGAAAAATATGGAATTATTTAAGAGAGAACCCGAAAAGTAGTCTACGAAAGATTGTGCGTGAGACTAATTTAGCAAAAAATGATGTACTATTAGCTATAGGATGGCTATTTAAAGAAGACAAAGTGGCAACCGAGCAAACAAAGCGTGAAATATTTTTTTACTTGAAGTAAGGGGATAATATGAAAAAAGAGATAGCAAATGCAGTAGAACTAATAGACTTTGCATATGATAGTCCGTGTAGCTTTTTTGCAGTAAAAAATATAAAACAAATAATGAATGATAATGATTTTATAAAATTAGAAGAAGGTAAAGAGTGGCAACTTGAAAAGGGGAAAAATTATTATTTAACAAAAAATGATTCAGCTATATTTATATTTTCTATTGGAAAAAATGTAGAGATAAAAAGCGATGGATTTCGCATAATAACAGCTCATACAGATTCGCCAGCCTTAAAGCTAAAAGCTACACCAGATATAATATCAGAAAATAAACAAATAAAATTAAATGTAGAAAAGTATGGTGCTCCTATACTGAGTACTTGGTTTGACAGACCCTTGTCTGTAGCAGGAAAAATAGTATTGAAAGGTGAATCGGTATTCAAACCAAAAGTAGAATTGTTAAAAATAGAACGCCCTCTATTTATAATTCCAAACCTTGCGATACATTTGGAGAGTAAAGAAAACAAATCTTTAAACCCTCAGATAGAATTATTGCCCTTAGCTGGTGATATCGCAGATATAGATAAGAAGGGATATTTTTTGAAATTAATAGCCAATGAATTGAATGCTGATGCAAAAGATATACTTGAGTATGATTTATATCTATATGAATATGAAAAAGGTGATATAGTAGGAGTAGAAAATGAATATATATCATCGGCTCGGCTAGACAACTTAGAATCAGTGTATGCAGGTATAAAAGCAATGAATGATAGCAAAAATGATAATAGTATAAATGTTTTAGCGTTCTTTGACAATGAAGAAGTAGGGAGCGTAACAAAGCAAGGTGCAGAATCAATCTTTTTTTCAAATTTATTGGAAAGGATATATTATAACCTAGAAAATACAAAGGAAGGACTATATACTTCTTATGCAAATTCATTTGTGATATCAGCAGATGCTGCGCATGCATACCATCCTAACTATGGAGAAAAATATGATATCACAAATAGAGCATATTTGAATAATGGGCTTGCAATTAAAACAAATGCAAATCAAAGATATGCGACTGATTCTTATTCGAGTGCAATAATACAGCAAATAGCAGAAAAAGCTGAAATTAAAATACAAAAGTATTTTAATAGATCAGACCAACGAGGTGGTTCAACCTTAGGTCCTATAATATCATCTAGACTGGGGATTGATTCCATTGACTTAGGTATACCACTTTTGGCCATGCACTCTATCCGAGAATTAGTGGGTATATACGATCATTATGATTTAATAAAATTATTTAAAATGTTTTATGAAGAAAAAAAATAAGGTTTTCTTTACTAATGGGAGTTTTTTAATTTTGGAGATAAGAGAGCATAAAAATAAAACATTTTATATGTAAAAAAAGGGGGATAAGAAATGTATAAGAAGCATGTAATTTGGATAATGCTAATGATATTTCTTTTTAATGCATGTGGCAAAAAAGAAGTAGATCTATCAGAAATAGAGCAAAAATCAGGATTGGTCTATATGATTGGCGAAATTGAACCGTTTAATGGGATTGTGGTAAAAAGATATGAAGAAAATGATAAAATAGAATTAAAATCAGAGTATAAAAATGGACTTAAAGATGGTAAAGAGACTGCTTTTTATCCAAATGGTAAAAAAGAATTTGAGATAAAATATAAAAACGGTAAAAAGAACGGGACTATGAAAGAGTATGATCATAACGGAAAGCTACATATAGAGCTAGATTATGTAGGTGGCGAACTGCATGGAAAAGAAAAAGAATACTATAAGAATAAAAAATTAAAAAGACTTACAAGCTACAGAAATAACAAGTTGAATGGTGAAGAAGTAGAATATGATGAGGCTGGAAAGATAAAAAGTCGACTTTTTTATGAAGACTATAAATTGTCAGGGGACTATATAAAATATTATAAAAATGGTAATATAAAAATGCAAACAAGTTATAAAAATGACAAAAAAAATGGTAAAGAGATATTTTATTATGAAAATGGAAATATTGAAAAAGAATCAAAGTATATAAACGGATTAAAAAATGGAAAAGAACTAGAATATTATGAAGATGGAAAATTAAAAAAAGAATTTGAATATCAAGATGGAAAAAAACATGGAAAAGGTTATTGGTATAATAGAGATGGGCAAGTCGTAGATGAGATACCATATACTATGGATAAAAGAAATGGTGAGTGGATTCACTATTACAAAAATGGCAAAATAGAGTATGAAGAAACTTATATAAATGATAAAAAAGATGGATTATATATATGGTATTATGAAAATGGGCAGATAGCTGGAAAATCAGAGTACAAAGATGATAAGCTAGATGGTGAGTGGAAAGAATATGATAGAGATGGAAAAGTGATAAAAGTAATAAAATATAATAGGGGTTCAATAGTAAATTAAAAAAAAATTATGTTAATTATAACAAAAATTAATAATTGAATGATAAGATAAGAAAAAAACAGGACAGGAGATAGTGGTAATGACAAAACAAGAGTTATTTTGCGAATATTTTCGAAAAAAAGGGATTGAAATTTCTAAAGAACATCTAGGTGACATAAGAGCCAATAGCAAAGAGATAAGAAAAAATGATATATTTATAGCAATAAGAGGTGGTAATAATTATATAGAGGAAGCTCTTCAGCGAGGAGCTTCTCTTGTAGTATATGATAACAAAAAAAAACAAGATAATGAAATAAAAAAAATATATGTGGAAGATAGTATAAATTTTTTACAGGATATAAGTGCGTTTATAAGAAAAAGATTAAGTCCTATAGTTGTAGGAATAACTGGAAGCAATGGAAAAACTACAACTAAAGACATTCTATACAATATTTTAAATAAGACTTATAAAACAAAAAAAACAATGGGAAATCTAAATAACCATATAGGAGTACCCTTGACTTTGTTAAGCTTAGAAGAGAGCGATGAAGTTTTGGTTTTGGAAATGGGGATGAGTGGTTTGGGTGAAATAGATTTGTTGGCAAAACTATCTTCTCCAAATTATGGAATAATAACAAATATAGGTGATTCTCACTTGGAACACTTAAAAAGTAGAGAAAATATATTTAAAGCAAAGACAGAAATGTTGCCGTATATAGAAAAAAACCTGTTTGTAAGTGGGGATGATATATATTTAAAAAAATTGAATGCAATAAAAGTAGGTTTTTCTGATAACAATAATATAAAAGCATGTAATTTAGAGCTTACAGAGAATGGAAGTAGTTTTGATGTATGTATTCACAATGAAAAATATAGAGCAAACACAAATTTGGTAGGCAAACAGAACGTAATAGACATATTGCTTGCTATAGGAGTATCACTTGATCTAGGTATAAAAATACAAGATATATTAATGAGAATACGGGAAATAGAGGTATCCAATATGCGTTTTCAAAAGATAGAAAAAGGAGAAACAATATATATAAATGATGCGTACAATG
>CAZDNU010000122.1:0-12846 GCA_964506865.1 uncultured Fusobacteriales bacterium
TTGAAATTAAAAATAAAAAAGTTATTAACTATGAAAAAAAGAAAATAACGCAATAAATGGGGGTAAATAATTATCCCTGGGTCAAATGACACTATATAGTATTGTAAAATAAAAATTGCATTCAAGCATATTAAATATCTTTAAGGAAAGGCGGTGAAAATCATTACAAAATGTTAACCCTTACTTTGTAATGAAATAATATATGAAACTATTTTTAATATTGATTATTTTATTTTTAGCCGCAAATATATGTTGTGCGCAAAGCAATATAGATATGAATGAATATATAATTCAAGAAAAAAATTATAATTCTGTAAATAATTCCAATTTTTTTGAACGTTTCTCATTTGATCTTAGCTCTAAAAAAAAGCAAAATAAAAAATTCGGAGAAGATATGTATAACTCAGTACGAGAATTTGAAGATAATCTAAATGATGCATTCAAAAATATAGTTATTCCGAATTTTGTTCCTGAATTTATGAGAGCTAATTTAGATTTGAAAATAAAGTACAAAAAAGATTTTGTTTTTTCACTTACATATAAACATAGATATTAAAAGTTTTGAGTTTTTTCATCAATACCTCCTATTAAAGGAGACTAAAAATTATGTTTTTAGCCTCCTTTTTTACATTTTTGACTATTTTATTCACTACATTATTATTTTATGCTCTCTTTTAAGTATTTATCTTCGAACGAAGCTAATTCTTCTAATAAATTAAATTCAGCTTTATAATATAAAAGTAAATAATGTTCACCTTATAATAAAGTCGAAGTAAGGGGCGTATCAAGATTGCGCGAGGATCCATAGTATCTATATCCTAAATTAATTAAATTTGAAGGAGGTTTGAGGTAAGTCGAATGAAGAGTCCCTTAATGAAACTCTTATAATTTTGGGTTAAGGGTCAATGACTGCCAAGATGATTATGAAAAATATGCTAAGAAATAGATTTTTTGAAAAAATAGCCTATAAAATAAATATAATTTATATACTTATCTTTTTCTTTGCTCTTGTTCTAATTGATGTCAGCATTATTTATGGTACAAATAAATATTTAAAAAAACAAATTAATTTAAAAATAAATACCAAATCAATTGATTTGATTCGAAAATTTACTAAGGATGCTTTCTCGTATAAATCAAAATCAGACTTGAAAAATAAATTTTCCAAAACCATTACTGATTCATTTTTAAATATAAATAATATGACTATAAACATATATGATTCAAATGGAGATCCATTTATTTTAAATTATCCTGCGAAAGAATCAATAAGCATTGCAGAAGATTTAGGAGCAATTAGAAGATTGGAACATAATAACAAAACATTTTTTTATAAAATTTTTAAAATACGAAATAATAAACTAGAGGAATGGTACTTTCAATTGGTATATGATACAAAATCTGAAAGTGGTTTTATAAATATAATTAAGCTTATTGTGCTTTTATCTACAATTTCAGGCATAATTATCATGTCTCTAATAGGAATGCTATCTATCAATAAATTTTTGAAGCCAGTTTATAAAGCTACTGAGTTTATAAAAAATTTCGAATTTAATAACTTAAGTGAAAGAATCGAAATTGAAAACAAAAATGATGAATTTGGTATATTGATTCAAGCTTTCAATAATATGTTAACCCGAATAGAACGTTCTTTTATTCAGCAAAGTCGATTTGTTTCTGATGCATCACATGAATTGCGAACTCCTATCTCTGTTATAAAAGGTTATATTAGCTTACTTGATCGTTGGGGGAAAAATGATCCAAGTGTACTACAGGAGTCTATAGATCATATAAAAGAAGAAATTTCTAATATGGCTAATCTAATAGAAAAACTTCTTTTTTTGGCACGTGGTGAAAGCCAACATTTAAAAATATGCAATGAAATGTTTTTTCTAAAAGATCTCATTGAAGAATTGATTATAGATACTAAATTACTTTCTTCAAAGCCTATAAACTATAACTTTAATACCAATACCGCTATTTATGCTGATAAAAAGTTTTTCAAACAAATGCTACGAGCTCTAATTGATAACAGCATGAAATTTACTGATAAAAATGGTAAAATAAATATAGAAGCGTATTTTGAAAACAATTCACTAATATTAAAAGTGATGGACAATGGTATTGGTATTCGTGCTGAAAATATGCCACATCTTTTTGATAGATTTTATAGGGCTGATGAAGATCGTTCCAAGGATACCGGGGGAAGCGGAATAGGATTATCTGTAGTCAAATGGATCGTAGAACTTTATAATGGAAGTATCTCCGTTAAAAGTGAAATAGGAAAAGGTTCGTGTTTTACTATTATGTTTCCTAAAGATATTTTCACAAATTCACATACTAAATTATAATAGAAGTTGCGCAAAAAAATATATAATAAAATTATATACTCTAGAATCCTAAATGAACTGAAGTGAAATTATAAACTGCCTTGCTTAATAATTGAAAAAATTACTAAGCAAATTAAAAGCCTAATGCACCTCCAAAATATGAAGAGCTTTAGGCTTTTAATTATATTTTGCTGAACACATAAAGATGTTATATTCTTTAACTTCTCGGTCTCTAGTTTTTTTTATTAAATATATATCCTCAAATTCTATATTAGAAAATCCATTTTCTGATAATTTTTTTTGTAAATAATTCCTAGATATTCCATAATGTCCATCAAAATCTCCATCATGAAATGATCCATCCTCTTCATCCAAATCAAATAAAAAAATCTTTCCGTTTTCACTTAATACTTTTGAAGTTTCAAATATTAGTTTCTCTAGATCATTTACATGATGTAAAGCCATTGCCGACACAATTAAATCGATTTTTTTCGTTATTTGTTCAGTACTAATATGGTCATTTTTCACTAATTCAATATTTTTTATATCCTTTTGTAATGCCTTTTTCAGTAGTTGATCCAGCATCCCTTGGGACGGATCAACAAAATATATTTTTTTGACTTTTGGTGCTAACCTTAACCCAAGGTTCCCTGTTCCTGCACCATAGTCAATTACTATTTCTTTATTAGAAAATTTATATTTTTCATTAATTTTTTCATTAAATATTTTATTCATCTCTATCCGTCTTTTGCTTTTATCCCATCCCTTTGCTTTTATATCAAATTTATTTATTTCTTTCATTTATTTTACTCCTCGCGACTTTAGAAAAACTACAACCACAATAATCCTGTCTATATAAGCTATATTCTTTACTCATCTCAATGGATCTTTTATACCCATTATTTTTCTTAAAATCTGCCTCTAAAAATTTTATTTTATATCTTTGTTCTATATCTCTACCAATTTCATTTATCATGTGTGCGTTTTTGTGGGGACTTATAGTCAAAACAGTTGTAAAATAATCACTGTTTAGTTCCTTTGCTTTAATTGCTGCATTTAATAATCGCATTTCATAGCATTTAAAACACCTTCTGCCACCTTCTTTTTCATGTTGAAATTTTTTTGTAATAAAATGAAAATTTTCTATGTCATAATCCCCTTCAATTAACTTTATTTTATCTATTAATTTTATATTTAATTCTTCGATAAATCTTTTTTGTTCTGTTAATCTTTTCTCATATTCATTTTTTATATCTATATTTGGGTTATAATAAAAAACTGTAATTTGAAAATATTTTGATAAATATTCTAATACATACGAACTACAAGGTGCACAGCAACTGTGTAATAGTAAGCTAGGCTTTAAATTATTTCCTTCTATATCATTTAGTTTTTTTTCCAATATTTTTTGATAATTTATTTTCATCACTATCTCCTATTTATGTATTCAAAGTTTCTACTGCTTCATTTAAATTCTTAGAAATCTTTAAAAATTTTTCAACATTTAACATTTTTATAAGTCGCATTACTGGTTGACTTACATTAATCATCACAATATCTCCATCTAAAGATCTTGCTTTTTTAAATAATTCAATAATAGCTCCAATACCCAGGCTATCAATGTAATCAATATTATTCAAATCTAATATTACTTTACTAATGTCTTCATTTATCGTACCATATATTTCATCTCGTATTCTTTCTACCATATAACTCATTATATCTTCCTTTATTACAAACAATACTATGTTATCACTAATATTTACTATCTCCAAAATCTCTCCTCCTAAATTATCTTTCTCATATTATACAAAAAAAACAAAAAAATATCAATTTGTTTTTTACTTTCTTATATTCGAATTCTCTAATTTACAATTCTTTTTCCTCTTTCGAAATAAAAAAGGTGCCTTTTAAGCTAATAATGCATAACGAATTTATACATTATTTTTGCTATAAAAGGTCACCTAATTTATTTTTCTCCCTTTTTATTTTTCATATTCTTACTTTATTCTTGTACCCACACTGAAACAGATCCGGCATTACATTTAAATTCGCCCCAACCATCACTATTTGTCCGTACTGCATCATTTCTATTTCCTAAATGATCTACAAATTTTGTATTTGCTTTACCTGTATACATCCATTTAGAGCCACTATTTTTATCAGACATCAAGACTGCCATTGCTTTTGGATGACTGCTATCCCCTTCACGTGTCCATCCAATTACATCTTCATGATCTAGATAACTATGTTGCCTTCCATATGCATACATTTTTCTTAATCTTATAAGTTGATCTAACTTTGATACAGGTGCCATATTTATAGTATATGTATTCCCATCTCGTCCTTTGTCTGTGTACTGTGCACCATAATAGTCTGCGTAAAACACACATGGATATCCTTCTTCACGCAATAAAATAAACGCGTATGCCAATGGTTTAAACCAATAGTCAACAGGTGATTCCAGAGCTTGAAGCGGTTGCGTATCATGGTTGTCTACAATTGTTACTGCTTTACTTGGATTATCCTTCATAAGAGTACGGTCCATTAGATATTTCATATTATAATTTCCTCCACTTGTAGAAGCTGCATGAAAGTTCCAATGCAAAGGAGCATCAAATAAACTTATAGTTCCTTCTGTTTTTTGGATATAGTTATGAAGAGCATCCACATTGTAGTGCCAGTATTCTCCTACTACAAACATATCTCCTTTGGTCCATCTCATGTGATTGACCCACTCTTTCATGTAATCAAACTTTATATGCTTTACTGCATCCAACCTATAACCATCTACCCCAGTAAAATCATGATACCATTCTCCCCAATCTTTTAGCTCCTGTTTTACTTCTGGATGATCTAGATCTAAATCTGCATACATCAAATAATCATAGTTATTATTTTCAGTATCTACTTCCCAATCCCAACCTTTACCAGCACCTTTAAATCGGAATATAGCCTTCTCTTTGCCAGCATCATCCCAATCTACACCATCAAAGTGATGCCATGTCCATTTAAAGTCTGAATATTTATTATTTCTTCCGTCAAAATCAAAATCTACCCACGCTTCTATCCTTTTATCTTCTAAAACATAATTTCGATTATCCCATGCAACTTTTTCAGCATCTACCCAGGATTTTCCATCTGCGCCACCTCGATGATTAAATACAACATCTCCATATATCTGGATATTGTTTGAATGTGCTACTCGTATAGCTTCTAGGTACTCATCTTTTGTTCCGTATTTTGTTGCTACAGTTCCTTTTTGATAAAACTCACCCAAATCATACATGTCATATACTCCATATCCAACATCATTTCCCCCGCCGGCACCTTTATATGCAGGTGGCAACCATAACGCTGTTACTCCGGTATCTGATAAATTATATGATTTGTTTCTTACTTCATTCCACAGTGTTCCTCCACCTGGAGAATACCAATGGAAAAACTGCATCATTGTTCCATTTTGTTGACTACCTGCAACTGCTCTTTTAACAACTTGGTCACCCATTTCCAAATCATTGTTTTCAGTTTTTTCATTAATACACCCACTCAATAATCCTGCGACTACTAAGGCTGCGACGGTCAGCCTTAAAAACTTTTTCATAATATGATCCTCCCCTTTAATTAAGATTAATCTCTATCTTAGCTAATATTTCACCTCCTTTTTATTATATTTTAGCTGCATTTCATAATTTAATGCCAGATTTAATTTTAGATATTATTTTATAATTTTATGAAAGTATTTTTTTGAAACTTGCAGCCTTTAAAGACTTTTTTTACTTTTTAAGTCTTCATACGCTTAAGTATAGCAATTTCATTTCAAAAATAGAACTCAAGTTTTTCAATAAGCAAACAGAGTAAAATTAACAAGCGTTCTTTTCCAGGACGCTATATTTGTACTTGTTCTTCTTTTAGAACACTATTAAGCAATTCTTTATCCTTCTTTTTCAAGGCTTTTTTAGGTTTCTATCTGTTTTGTTCGAAATCGGTTTCTGTTTGTTTCCTGTTTACTATCTCCAAAAACTCTAACGTGTGAATATAGAATGTTTTATTTGAAATATAAAAAAGGTTGATTTCATAGAATCAACCTTGTCAGTTCTTGTTATTTAAAATTCAGATAATTTTTGCTTGTTCCCACTAAGATCTGTAAGATATAATTCGCCACCTTCTAGTAATAATTCTCCATATGCTTCTCCATCCAAAGTAATATCTACGCCCAAACAACCCGTTTCATCAAAGCTTGCGATCCCCTCAATGGTTCCTGCATCAGTTTCTTTTATAATTTCATAAGTTTCATGAAACTCCACAGTATCAATATTATCCATATATATTATCATATCTCTTTGATTCCAAGATATCCCATTTTCTAAGGTTATAACTCCATTTGTGCTGAAGTTAGGAAGAGTACTACAAATTCTTTTGTGCTATTTTCTTCTCCTTTTATTATAATAGCTGTTAAGGTTACAATCACATCTTCTTCTGTAGGAATGATTGTTCCATCTTCTTGTAATACATCGGGATTGCTAGATTGCCAAGTAATTTCAGTACCATTTTCACCTGTATTTATCAAATTCAGGTTACTTGTTATTTCATCTAAGGATGTATTTTCTGCAGCTATTTTATCAAACATCAACAAGTTTTAGCTGCAATTATATTGTCCATATCACTTGTGTCATCACTAGTGCTACTTTTGCACCCCATAATAATTATCATCAGCGTAAGCATACAAAATATCAATATTTTTTTCATGTAAATCCTTTTTTATTTTTTTATGTTAATAAAAATTTATAAATTTACTTGCAATAATCTTTCCTATACCATATTTTCATAAATATTCAAAATATATTTCTCCTTTGTTATTGCATTTTTTTATAAAATAAGCTAAAATGAAATGTATTTTATAATTGTATATGTATTATTTAGACTAAAAAATATCGAAAGGTGGTGAAAATGTTAGTAAATAAACTATTTTCTTTAGACTTATAGTTATAATATTTACTAACACAAAAATGGAAAATACCGAAAAAAAAGATGGCATGAAAGAAAACGAGCAAGCAAATAAGGCTGAAACAAACGACGTAACAGAAAACAACACTCCAAAAGAGGAAAATGAAGCACTAAAAAAAAGTAAGGATATGGCAAAACAAGCATATAACTCTGCAAAAGATGCTACCAAAACAGCACTTGATGCATTTAAAAAACTACTCGCTGATCCTGTATCAAAGCAAAAAGAAGTTATTGAAGAATTAGATTCAAAAAAGGTACTATCAGCAGGTATAGTTTTTATTGCATTATATGTTATCCTTTTTGCTATAGGTTTTCTGTTAGTACTACATCGAGCTATAGGGCCAGCAAATGAATTTATTTATGGGTCGTCATCGCTAGGATTTAAAAATTTTGTACAAGCATTTAGTTCCCCAGTTATAGGAGCAGGAGTTTTTATCCTTGGATTTTACTTAATTTCAAAGTTTATCAACAAGAAGAATGAACTTTGGTCTACACACATATTTTCAGCAGGTGTCGCTCTGTTCCCAATTAGTTGTTCTATATTATTAGTAAGTATATTTCTATCTATACCTTTTATTTCATATCTTTTGCTTATATTAGGAAGTGCTAGTTTCTTACTTATTTTAAATGGCTCACTTGAAACGACCTATGCTCAAAGCAAAAAAAGTTCACTAATATTAATTTCTGCTTTATTGGGAGCTACATATTCTACGCATTACATAATAACATCTCTATAAATAAAAAATCAGAAGATATAATTTGTTTTTTTAATTAAAACAAGTTATGATCTTCTGATTTTCTTTTTTGCATAATACCTGGCTAATATCTCCATCACTTTACCAAGTCCTTTTTCTTGATTCAATACTACGTATAGCATTTTCCACTTTACTTTCAGTAATTTTTTCTATGATACCATAAATTCCTATTAATATAGCCATTTTAATCCCTCCTTAGAATTACAATTAAATTGTTTTGCCCTTTCAAGCTAATATTAGTATATCACAATTCGAATTATATTTCAAATATATTATTTTTATCCCTGGGATTTATTTAATAAATTTCGATCATCAAAGTTTATTAGTATTAACTTTTTTTAATTCTTTTTTTAGATATTTTTAATTGTTGTCTTGTATAATCTTTATATAAAATTAAAAAAATAATATAAGAGGTGATAATCATGAAAAAAATCGCAATTTTAATTTCAATTTTTATTTTTTTCTCTTTTATGAGTTTGGCAAATCTCGTCGATACACAAGACTCTTTCACAGTAGTAGCAAAAAAAGTCATGCCTGCAGTAGTAAACATAAACACAGAAAAAAGAATCCAACAAAGATACGTGGATCCATTTGAAGAATTATTTAATGATCCTTTTTTCGGCAGACGATTTAGAAGAAAACCAAATCCAAGAGAATACAATAGAAAAACCACCTCTCTTGGATCGGGTTTTGTAATATCAGAAGATGGGTATATTATTACAAACGATCATGTAATTGATGGAGCAGATAAAATCGAAGTCGCTTTTAGCAACAATGAAAAGTATGAAGCTAAAATAATCGGAACAGATCCTGATTCCGATGTGGCTGTACTCAAAATAGAATCCGATAATAAAAAATTTCCCCATGTAGCTTTAGGGGATTCCAGTACTTTAAAAATAGGGCAATGGGCTATTGCAATGGGAAATCCTTTTGGGCTAAGCAATACGATGACTGCTGGAATTGTAAGTGCAAAAGGACGAAGTGGTATGGGAATAGAAAATTATGAAGATTTTATTCAAACAGATGCTTCTATAAATCCAGGAAATAGCGGTGGTCCATTAGTGGATATAAATGGAAAAGTTATTGGCATCAATACTGCTATTTTATCCAAAACTGGTGGAAATGTAGGAATTGGATTTGCTATTCCAATTAATATGGCTAAAACTATAACAAGTTCGCTTATTGAAAATGGTAAATTTGAAAGAGGATGGCTCGGAGTACAAATTCAAGAAATTGACAATAAAATGGCAAGTAAGTTTGGATTAGATAAAGCTAAAGGTGTTTTAATTACTCAAGTATTTGAAAATAGCCCTGCTGCTAAAGCAGGAATGGAAATTGGAGATGTTATATTAGAAGTCGATTACAAAAAAGTAACAGATCTTTTTAAATTTAAAAATTTAATTGGAAATAAAAAACCAAATACTCGCATAAGAGTAAAACTTATTCGCAATAATAAGGAAAAATTTATCTCTTTAAAACTTGGAAAAAGGTCTAGTAATTCTATTGTAGAAAAAAACAAAGATGTGAGTATTCTCGGAATGCATTTGAAAACTTTGGATGATACTCTGAAAGAGAAGTTTGGTTACAAGGATATAGAAAATGGTGTGGTTATATTAGAAGTCGATTATAATTCTGAAGCCTATTCCTATGGAATAAGACCTGGAAATATTATCTTAGAAGTTAATCATCAAAAAGTAAAAACAGCGAAAGATATTCTTGATATATACGATACAAGTAAAGAAAATGAAGATATATTATTCTTTATAAGTAGTAAAAATTCTAACAAATACGTTATTTTAAGTAAAAAATAAATATTTAAAAATGTCGGCTTATCTCAAAAAAGAGAGAGTACGACATTTTTTCTTGACAAAAGTTGTTTTATAGCGTACAATTAGATTGTGCAAAATAAATCTACTTTACACTTATTCGGAGGCGATAATAATGAAAAAAAAAGACTGTGTGATTGATAGTCAGTTATGCTTCAAGATATATGCTAGTTCTCGTATAATTATTAAATTATACAACACTACTTTGAAAAAGTTCAATATAACTTATCCACAGTATCTAGTTTTAGGTGTCTTGTGGAGAAAAGATCATGTAAGTGTATCAGCGATAGGAAAAAAATTATTTCTTGACTCAGGAACTCTTACCCCATTATTAAAAAGAATGGAAAACCTAAATTTACTTTCCAGAAAAAGAGATTCATATGACGAACGAAAAGTATTGATTACATTAACTAAGACAGGTAGAGATTTAGAGAATAAAATTGGTCCTATTACTAAAAAAATTTCTCAAGAGATTTGTATACCACAAGAAAAATTTGACAGTTTATTAACGGATCTAAATTTTTTATTAAATAGATTGACAAATAATCTATAAACTTAAGGAGGTTAATTATGACTAAAAAAACATTTTTTAAATGGAGCTGGATATTTTTTGTAAGCTTTTTTATATTATCAGTAATTCATATACAGTTTGCATTAGTTGGTTTAATTTGTATGCTCTCTCCTATTCTATTGTCTAGTTTAGGTCATGGCAGAAAAAATTGCTCAAGTATTTGTCCAAGAGGTTCATTTTTACAACAAATAATTGATAAGATTAGTTTGAATTATCCTATGCCAAAATTTATGACTAAAAAATGGTTTAAACACTTGATCTTAATTCTATTATTTTTAGCTTTTTCATACTCAATGTATATGTCAAAAGGTAATATAAACAAGATAGCATTTGCAATATTTCGTATGGTAGCAGTTACTACTGTTATAGCCTTTATACTTGGCGTAATATATAAACCACGTACATGGTGTGCAGTATGTCCAATGGGACATCTATCTGGAGAAATTACAAAGTATAAGGCAAAAAATAAATCCCTAAAACGAGGTGAACAGTATGAAAAATAAATTATTACTTGGATTTTTAATTCTTTCCATATTACTTACTGCTTGTGGTAAAGATAAAAATAATCAAAATAGTAATACTAAAAACAATATAAAAAACGAAAAAAATAATACCAATATAAAAGTTGGAATTGAAAAAGGTAACAAAATCCCAGATTTTACATTGATTAATCTTTTGGGAGGTACTGAGAAATTTTATGACCATAAAGGAAAACTTATTTTACTAAACTTTTGGGCAACTTGGTGTCCACCATGTAGACAAGAGATGCCTTCAATGGAGAAATTATACCAAAATAAAAATGGAAGAAATTTTGAAATAATTGCTATATCTCTAGATAAAAAACCGACAAAAGATGTTGAAGATTTTATAGCAAACCACAATTACAATTTTCCTGTTTATCATGATACAAAAAATGAACTTGGAAGAAAGTTTTTGATACAATCTATTCCTCAAACTTTTATAGTAGATCAAGATGGTATAATTATTGATAAAATAACAGGAGCATTTGATTGGACAAAAATTGATGTGGATACTTTAATCAAGGAAGGTGATTAATATTGGAAGTCTCGGCTTTAATAATTATCAGCGCTGGATTTCTAAGTTTTTTTTCACCATGCATACTACCAATAATACCAGCATATTTATCATATATAAGCGGAGTAAATATACATGAAAAGTCAACATCTAGATTCAGACTTTTATATCACACATTGTTTTTTACATTTGGATTTAGTACTGCATTTGTGCTGATTCAGATTTTAGCAAAATTCTTTGCAAACTTTACAGCAAATTATGTAAAAACAGAAATTGTACAAATAATCTTGGGAGCTATAGTTATACTATTTGGCTTAAGCATATCAGGAGTTATAAAGTTTAAATTTTTATCAAAAGAGAAAAAGATAAAATCTAAAATAAAACCTGGAAGATTTACAGCAAGTTACTTACTGGGATTTATCTTTGGTTTTGGCTGGACTCCATGTATGGGTCCAATCCTTATGGGCGTTATTGCATATACCCTTCCTGAAAGCACTATAAAAGGAGTCTACTATATGCTTTTATACTCACTCAGTCTAAGCATACCATTTATAATTCTTAGTTTGCTATTTGACTACTTTTCAGATATTCTGAAAAAAATCGAAAAACATAGTAGAATTATTGAAGCTATATCTGGTATAATATTAATAATACTTGGATTTTTAATAATGTTTGACAAACTTAATGTTTTAACTAATATATAAAAAGGAGATGATTTAAAATGGAAAAAATAACAATATACTCAACACCAACTTGCAGATATTGTGATCTTGCAAAAGATTATTTGAAAGATAACGGAGTAACATTTGAAGAAGTCAATGTAGCTGCAAACAGAGAAGCAGCACAGGAAATGGTAGCAAAATCAGGTCAAATGGGAGTTCCTGTTATTGATTTTAACGGAGAAATCATAGTTGGTTTTAACCGTGGAAGACTATCAGAATTAATATCAAAATAATTACTTAGTAAATTAAAGAGACTATAGGGTATTTTCATTGACCTATAGTCTCTTTTTGCTTAAATAATAAAAACTATCACCTAATACAATCTTTCAACCTATCATATTTATCAAATATTATTCTTTCCGAAAAAACAACCATAATTAATGCAGATAAGAATTGCGAGCAAAATATAGACAGCATTATAGCTATTTGATATTTTATAGCTACCATTGGAATTGATCCGCCTAATATCTGTCCGGTCATCATACCTGGTAATGATACTAGCCCTATTGTAGCCGTTGAGGCTATGGTAGGATTTAATGAACTTACTATAGCTTCTCTAGTATAGGAAAATTGTATAATTAATTGCACAAAAAAGTAGGT
>CAZDNU010000123.1:0-6634 GCA_964506865.1 uncultured Fusobacteriales bacterium
TAAACCTCTAGAAATAAAAATGCAGGATCTAATAATATACGAACTGCATGTAAGAAGCTTTACAAAACATAGATCTTCGAAAACAAAGTATCCCGGGACATTTGCAGCATTAGTAGAAAAAATACCTTATCTAAAAGATTTGGGAGTAAACTGTGTAGAATTATTACCTGTATTTGAGTTTGACGAATTTGAAAATTCAAGAATATCTGAGCATACAGGAGAACGACTTTTGAATTACTGGGGCTATAGCACCGTGGGATTTTTCGCTCCAAAGGCTGGATATGCAGCAACTGGAAAATTTGGAATGGAAGTAGATGAATTAAAAAATTTGGTAAGAGAATTGCATAAACATGGAATAGAAGTAATACTGGATGTGGTATTTAATCATACAGCAGAAGGAAATGAAAAAGGGCCTTATATATCTTATAGAGGAGTGGACAACAAAACATACTATTTGTTGACACCTGAAGGATATTACTATAATTTTAGTGGATGTGGCAATACTTTGAATTGTAATAATCCAATAGTACGAAATATGATACTTGATTGTTTGCGATATTGGGCAGCTGAATATCACATTGATGGATTTAGATTTGACTTAGCATCTATATTGTCACGAGATCAAAATGGAGCACCCATGTCCAATCCACCATTACTAGAGACATTGGCTTTTGATCCTATACTTGGAAAATGTAAATTGATAGCAGAGGCGTGGGATGCTGGCGGACTTTATCAAGTGGGATCATTTCCGTCATGGGGCAGATGGGCTGAGTGGAATGGGAAATATAGAGACGATCTTAGAAACTTTTTACGTGGAAACTGTCAATCAGTTCGAAGCGTAATACAAAGAATACAAGGATCACCTGATTTGTATGGTTGGGAAAATAGAGGAGCTACTGCATCTATTAATTTTATAACATGTCATGATGGATTTACAATGATGGATCTAGTATCTTACAACGAGAAACATAATATAGCAAATGGTGAAAATAATAATGACGGAGGAAATGATAATAATAGCTGGAATTGTGGGCATGAAGGAGAAACAGATGATCCAAAAATTCTTTTTTTGCGAAAAAAGCAGATAAAGAATGCGGCAACTCTTTTGCTGCTTAGCAGAGGGATACCTATGTTGCTATCAGGTGATGAGTTTGGAAATACACAATTTGGAAATAATAATGCATATTGTCAAGACAACGAGATATCTTGGTTGAACTGGGACTATATGGATGAAAATAAAGACATTTTTAATTACATACAGAAAATAATTGAATTTAGAAAACAGCATCCGGTTTTGCGAGTAAGCCATTTCGATAGTTATTACACAGAAACTGGTTATCCGGAAATTTCATGGCATGGTAAAGAGGCGTGGAACTTGGACTATGATATGGATACACTAAATATAGGTGTAATGTTTTGCGGACCAAAAAATAAATATAAAACAAAAGATGATGAATTTGTGTATGTAGCCATAAATATGCACTGGGAAATGCATGGATTTGAATTACCAATGCTTCCACAAGGCAAAAAATGGCATATATTTTCCAATACAAATATGGAATATGGAGAAGATATATGGACATGTGGAAATGAAAAAATGCTGGAAAATCAAAAGGAAATATTGGTAGGAGAAAGATCGATAATTGTCTTGATATCAAAATAGAGGAGGGTTTTAAATGAGTTCGGTACTTACATATAAAATAACGGAAGAAAATGGAGTGGTGAAAATAGCTCTAAAAGGTAGACTAGATGCTACAAATGCCAATGAATTATTGGAAAAATTGAAAGAATTTAGCGGGAAAAAAATAAAAGAGATTGTATATTTACTAAGTGAATTGGAATATATTGCAAGCGCAGGGTTAAGAGTAATAATATTTTCAAAGCAAAAAATAGGAATGGACGCAAAAATGCTAGTAATAGCACCACAAGAATCAGTATTGGATGTAATAAAAATGAGTGGATTGGATAACTTTTTAGTGATTCAAGATACGTACTAATTCAAATGAAATTCATACTCTTCTGCAAGTAAGTATTAGCAGGAGAGTATGATAGAAATTGTAAAACTAAAAAAAGAGGCGATTGCTTATGGAAAAAATAAAAATGGAAGCAAAAATGGAAAATTTTGAAAAATTAATTGAATTTGTTTTGGAAAAAGTCAATAGGATAACAAATAATAATAAAAAAGTAGAAAATCAAATTAGGTTAGCTATGGAAGAAGTCCTGGCGAATGTCATTAATTATGCGTATTCAAATAATGATGGTATAGTTGAACTAAGATTTGAAAATCCAAAGGACAGAAATATAAAAATCCAAGTAATTGATCAGGGAGAAAAATTTGACCCGCTAAGTAAAGAAGATCCTGATATTAGTTTGGGAATTGAAGAAAGAAAAATAGGAGGACTAGGGATATTTATGGTAAAAAATATAATGGATAAGGTAACATATACTCGTGAAAAGAATAAAAATATATTAGTTTTGGAGAAAGAAATATGACTTATGTTCCAAAAGATGTAGCGAGAAAAATAACTAGTTTTTATATTCTATTTTTAATATTTATTTTATATTTTATATTAAGCATACAAGTATACTCTAGAGATATTTTCAAGAAAAATTATGGAGGAAAAATAGTAAATCATAAGCTTGATGAAACAAAATTAAGTCCTAGTTTAAAAAATGGCAACAATAAATATAAAATAGCCTTAATTCAAAGTGATGATTACAGTGAATACTACAATAGTTTTATGGCAATTTTAGATGGACTAAAAACACTTGGCTGGCTTGAAAAAAATCAACTTACAGATAAAAACAAGTATACGAAAAATAGGGAAATTCTTAAAGCTTGGAATAATAATTTTTATAGTAATTACATTACAATAGACTATGAAGATTTTTTTAGTTTTAGAGCCTCAAAGGAAAACAGAAATAAAAAAAAGTATAAAAATATAATTCAGAATTGCAAAGATGGAAAATATGATTTAGTTATTGTCTTGGGGACTTTAGCCTCGAAGGAGGTACTTAGAGATAAAGAATATAAAACAAATACGTTATTAGAAGCAGTATCAGATCCATTGGGATCCAAGCTAATAAAATCTGAAAATGATTCTGGATATGAATTTCTTACAGCACGAGTAGATCCAAATCAATATTTGAGACAGATAAGACTTTTTTATGAAGTAGTAAAATTTGAAAAACTTGGGATAATATATGAAAATAGTGAAAACGGGAGATGGTATGCTGCTGTAGATGCAGTAGAAAAAGTCGCAGATGAGTATGGGTTTGAAATAATTCGTTCACATAAGGCTATGGCAGAACCAACAGTTGCAGAATACCCAAAAGCTTTTAAAATGTATTTAGATGCATTAGATGAAGTCTGCCCAAAAGTTGATGCCGTTTTTTTGGGTATATCAGGAGGATTAGAGGCAGAGAACCTACCCAATATAGTAAAAAAATTGATAAAATACAAAACCGCTTCTTTTTCGATGGAAGGCGAAACGGCTGTTGAAAAAGGAATAATGTTGGGTGTATCAGGAAAAGAAACAGGACTGTATAATGCAAAAAAAATAGCGAAGATACTAAACGGAGAAAGTCCTAGAAATTTAAAGCAAAACTTTGAAAAAGAGCCTAAAATTTCAATTAATCTAAAAACAGCTGAGCTTATCGAAAAGTTACTTCCAACAGATATAATAAGGAGTTCGGATCAAATATACGTGAATATTGAGGAGGATTAAATGCAAATGTCAAAGCAATTATACAAAAATATTTTTATATCTTTGATTATCTTGATAATATCCCTTTCAATAAATTTTTTTTTAAACATATCATCTTTTGAAGATATATATAAGAAAACTCTAATTTCAAAATTTAAGCAAATCAATAGGGAATTAAAACAGAAAATAGAAACAGGGGTTAATTTTGGGAAACCGTTATACAAATTTAGTGGAGTTGAAAATTATTTTAATGATATTAAAGCTGAAAATAAAGATATATCGCATATTTTTATTAGTAATGAAAAGGGCAAAGTGTTGTATAGCACAGAAAAAGATGATGTTGGGTTACATCTTATAGATGAGTTGATAAGTATAGACGATCTGAATACAATAAAAGTAAGCGAATATGATGAACGATTTTATATATATTCCCCAATAGTGTATGATGAAAAGGAGATAAAAGGTTATGCGTATATAGAATTTAGTAAGCATATTATTAGCAAAAATATTCTTATCATGATAAAGATAAAATTGAACTTATTTTTAATGACTTTGATGTTTTCAGCTTTAATATTAATAATAATTTTGATTATTTCACAAAAAATATACAGTGATTTTGAAAAAAAGACTCGAATAGTTGTGATTTTAGTACTTATGTTTACTCAGTTGATATACAGTTATATAAATTTACAAAATTTCGAAAAAATTTATTTAAAAATGCTTAATAAAAATTTAACCAATTTCTCAAAAAGTATTGAGAATGAAGTTAATTATTTTAGTAAATTAGGGCTTGATATAGATCAATTAAAAGGATTTGAAAAATATCTTAGTCGAGAGATCCAAGGAATAGCAGAATTTGAAGCTATTATGATAAAAAGTGATGAGAAAATATTTTATTATGCCAATGATTCAGGAGCACAAAAGAGTTATTTTGATGGTAATATAAAAAATAAATTTCAAGAAGATAGCAGCAAATATCTGATGATAAGAAATTTGAATAAACCGCAAGAAAATATAAATATAGTAATTAAATTGAATAAAAAATTGATAAAAACAAAACAAGTCGACTTAATATTGGATACTCTTACAGTACTTATAATATCACTCATAATAGGCTATCAGTTATTATTGTTTAGCTTTATCAAAAAGAAAGATTATACAAAAAAAATTAACAGCAGAAAATATGATAATAAAATAGTGATTCAAATTTTAGGATTTTTATTTTATTTTGCAGAAATGATTCCATTGTCATTTATACCTATTTATATTGAAAGGATATATAATAAAAATCCCATAAGCATACCTGGAATATCTGATAAAGTTATTTTGGGATTACCAATATCGATATATATGCTTGGATCAGCTGTATCGGTTTTGATTATAGGATTATTATCACATAAGATATCAGAAAGAAGAATTATGCTTTGGGGGTGTTTTTTGTTAGTAATAGGTGCAATTGGAGCGGCGTTTTCTATAGGTATAGTGGAGCTATCCATATTTCGACTAATGTCAGGAATTGGCTACGGCAGTATCACCATAACTGCTACTGCACTAATACTTAGGGTATTTAAAGATGGAAATGTGGCTACAGGATTTGGGTTTTGGGCAAGTGGATATGGAGCTGCATCACTATGTGCCGTACCCATTGGCGGAGTAATGGTATTTAGATTTGGATTTAGGACTGCACTATTAGTATCAGCTTTGATTTCTGCTAGTATATTCATATTTATTTATATATTTGTAAAAAATAGATCTGTATCAGAGATAAATACAGAAAAAAAAGAAAAAAGTAGTTTAAATATTTTTCGTGATAAAAAGGTAGTATCAAATTTTTTTTTAAGACTTGTTCCATTTCATTTGGTCTATGTAGGGATCTTTCAGTTTATGATGCCACTGATTATGAGTCAAAAAGGACTATCAGCAGCAAATATAGGGCGGATACTAACGATATTTGGCTTGGTATATATTGCGATGCCACTTGTAAGTAAGCTAGTGGACCGAATAAAAAAAGATGCTTTATTTATAACATTTGGAAGCTTAATAATAGGTAGTGTATTGCTTGTGATAAAGGTATCTCAAGATATATATGCACTGGTAATAATAGTGCTAGGGATATCTGTTGGAAGTATGATAGCTGATGCAGCAGAAGAATCATTTATAACATCTACCGATATTGCAAAAGAATTGGGGGAAACAAAGTTTATGAGTATATATAACTCATATGAACGTCTGATAATGGTATTTTCGCCATTGCTAAGCAGCTATTTTGTAGCCATATTTGGATTTACAAATAGTATATTTATAATAGGAGTATATACAGTGATTTCTACAATAATATATGGAATTTATAGTCTTAAATTTCGGAAGGAGAGCTATACAGATGAGAAATAAAAAGACAAAAATAGGCGTTCTTTTTGGCGGGATGTCTACAGAGCATGAAGTATCTATTATATCAGGATTGTTTGTGATATTGAATATAGATAAAAATAAATATGATGTGAATAGTATATATATCAATAAAAAAGGAGAATTGGCAGCCCAAAAATATTTTAACGAAATAACTGAAAAAATAATGAAGAAATATAGCAAGAAAATAATACCTTATAAATATGAAAGCATCCAAAAAGCGATAGATGATATAGGTGCTACATATCAGAATTTAGGAAATTTAAATGATTTGGATAGTAGGGAGATATTAGTCAAATCAATTCTGAAGCAATCCGATATAGTATTTCCGGTATTTCATGGTCTAAACGGAGAAGATGGTACAATACAGGGCTTATTAGATTTTTTGCAGGTACCGTATATAGGATGTGGAGTCACAGCATCGGCAATTGGCGTAGACAAAGAGCTATCAAAGTTAATATGTAAATCAAATGGTATTCCTCTAGCAGAGTACACGGTCTTGTACAAGAATAGGTGGAAGG
>CAZDNU010000124.1:0-3191 GCA_964506865.1 uncultured Fusobacteriales bacterium
AAAAATCAAGGCAACCACTGAGATAATGGAGTTGGGAAATAGTGTAAATGCAATGGCTGAAGAGATAGAAAAAAGAGAAAATGAGCTTATGCTTTTAAATAAAAGTCTCGAAGAAAAGGTAGAAGAACGTACCAAAAAATTGAACAAATCATTGCACAGATTAAAAAGCCTTGCCAAGATTACAGCTAAAATACATGCATCATCTGATGTAGAAAAAGTAGTAGAAAGTATTCTGAAAGAGCTCATAAAAGTTATAGAAACAAAAAATATTTTTTATTTTTATACTGTAGCAGAAGATATGCAATGTATTGGAGTAAAAAAAGCAAATAATCATATAGAGATAAGTAAAAATTTAAAATTGTCGGAGCTATTTTTAGAGCAAATCAATATATATTTTTCAAAACAAGAAAACAAAGTGCTTTCAAAAGAAAAGTTTTTAGAGTTTTCTGAAAATCTCAATGAAGAGAGAGTTTCTGTGATACCACTGTACTATGAGGAACTGGTGTTTGGAGGCTTATTAATTGACAAAGATATATTGAATCTAAAAGACAAAGATGTATTAAACGTAGGTATATTATCATTGACAATATATTTATACAAAAATCATCTGTTGGATCAAAATTTAAAAGCAAACAAATTAAATACGATAGTGCAGTTATTAAAATCAATAGTCCATGAAATAAAAACTCCATTGGTAGGAATAAGAGGATTTGCAAAATTATCAAAAACTAGACTAGAGGAATTTGAAAGATATGACGAGACGAAACGAAAAAATGAAGAAAAAAAGTTAATAGAATATATGGATATAATCTTAGGAGAATCAAATAGAATAGATTTAATGGCAAGAGATCTATTGGATTTTTCAGGCAGAGAAGACTATTCTTTTAAATTTGAGCGGGTATCCTTAAGGGAGATCATTGACGAAATATACAATTCATATAAACTGATATTGGAGCAGGAGAAAATCAACTTTGCAGTGGACATAGAAGAAGATCTATATGTAAATGTATATAAAAATCAAATAAAGAAAGTTTTTACAAATCTGGTAAAAAATTCGATAGAAGCAAAGCGGGAAATAGAAGACTCTTATATACGTATAGAAAGTGAAGCTGATGGAGATAGCATTTATATTCATATATTGGATAACGGTATAGGTATAAGAGAAGAAAAAATGAAGTCAATCTTTGAGCCATTAGTTACGAGTAAGATACAAGGAACGGGTTTAGGACTTCCTATAGTAAAAGACATTATAGAAAAACACCGAGGTGAAATATTGGTAGATTCAGAAGAAAACAAATACACAAAATTTATAATACGTTTACCAAAAGCATAAAGGGGCGAAGGTTATGGAGGGGAAAAAGAAAATATATATAGGAATACTATTTATGATACTGGCATTGTCAGCAGAAAGCAGTGTGGGAATATTTGTAAAAAAAAATCTAAAGAATGAATATATATATATAGGTGCTTTAGTGTTAGTACTTATAATTTTGCTTCTAAGAGATAGATATTTGATCGAAAAAAAAAATATAAAATTGGAAGAAGTAGATAAAAAACTTGAGGATCTAGAAGATGAAAAGGATAAGCTACAGAAGAAAATTAATGAACAAAAAGAGATTTCGGAAAAAGCAATAACTGTAAAAAATATGCTACTTAGAAATATGAGTCACGAAATAAGAACTCCAATGAATAGTATTTTGTCAATATGTGAAATTATGCAGGTTTCAAATCTAAGTTTGGAACAAAAAAATTATGTAGAAGATATAAAATTTTCTGCAAATAGTTTAATGTTGATAATGAATGAAATAATAGAATATTCTAAATTGGATACAATGGAAAGCAAAATGGAAATCAATAAATTTAATTTAGGAGAATTAATGAACAAGCTAATGAATAATATATTTCAGTCGGCGTATAGAAAAGGGTTAGAGGCAGTATATTATATAGAAAAAGATGTACCTCTAAATATAAAAATAGATAAAAACAAACTAAGTCAAGTATTGGCAACCTTAACTTCTAATGCAGTGAAATATACGTCAGAAGGATATATATATATACATGTGTCCAAAAAGGATTCGAAAGATGATAAAATTTATTTAGAATTTATGATAAAAGATACTGGAATGGGAATTGATTCGGAAAAAGCAAAAGAAATTTTTAGTTTTTATAAAAATACAATGAAGGTAAAAATGGCAAATAGAGGGACAGGAATAGGACTACCGGTAGCTAAAAATTTTATAAATACAATGGGAGGAGAAATAAGTTTTTTTAGTGAAAAAAATAAAGGAACAGAGTTTGTATTTACTGTACCTGTAGAAGAGATCAAAAATGATTATTTTTTTAAAAAATCAAATCAAAAATTAGAAGTAGAAACAGCTGTGGTTATATCAGATCAGGAAATAAATAAAAAAGTGATAGCAAAGATGTTAAATGAAAAAGGTGTAAAAGTATCACAATATAAATCAGTAGAAGAGATAGATAATCTAAATGAAGATATATTAATATATGATATAAAGCAATCAAAAAAATTAGATAATGAATATGACACAATCATGAATTTGGATATAAAAAAGATATATGTGGTAAATCCCATAGATATACTGGAAAATAAACGACAGCTAAAGTTAAAGGAAAAATATGTAATAAAACCGATAAAAAAATATGATCTATATAAAAAAATAGATCAATGCGTAACGCAAAATAAAACTTTGATGCAAAATTTAGAGAAAAAAATGGATAAAAAAATACTTGTTGTAGAAGATAACGAAATCAATCGAGCAACAGTAAAAGCCTTATTGGAAAAAAAAGGATATACAGTGGAAGAAGCTGAAAATGGAAAAATAGCAATAGAAAAATACCAAGAAGATGAAAATATAGAATTGATAATAATGGATATACAGATGCCGGTAATGGATGGATATGAAGCTTCAAAGCAGATAACAGAATCAGCCAAATCCGACAAAAGGATAGTAAACATAATAGCTTTGACTGCATATGTGACGTCGAAAGACAAAGAAAGGTGCTTTGAGTCAGGGATGAGTGAATATATAAGCAAACCATTTAATACTATTGACTTGTACGAAAAAGTAAAAAAATATATATGAAAAAAATGCTACTTTACGGTAGCTTTTTTTTAATAAAGCTTAATTTTTGTTTCACAATATGATATAATATACCAAAAGGAGATAAAT
>CAZDNU010000125.1:0-10233 GCA_964506865.1 uncultured Fusobacteriales bacterium
TAAGTTATTATTCTCCAAACAAACCTTGTAATCCTTCTAACAATTCTCCTGCACTTCCTTCTTCATTATCTCCACTTTCATCATAACCTTGCTTTTCCATCTCTTCTTGATGTTTTTGCATAGCCTGTTGCACGGCATCCCACTGTTTATTTTTGGAGTATCCTTTTGGAGCTTCAAAATAATCATTTGATACTTTTTTTAATTTTATATTGGTCGCAAACGAGGATGTTTTCATAGCATACCCAGGCATCTCATGAGTCATTTCCTGCTTCAATATAAGACCTTTCCACATCCAAATCATTGTTAAAGATTTTCCGTCATCTTCGTCTTCTTCGACCATAGAGTATACATCACAATTTTTTCCCAATATTTTTTCTTTTTTTATTGGTTCCGGCATTTCAGATGTATCAAAAAAGTCCTCTTCTTCTTCTGCCTCATCTTCTAGCATCTCTATGTATGCTTTGTTGATGTGATCTACTATATATGATTTTTTTTCTAATGATATAACAGTAGAATCAGTTGGTATATCTTGTCCCATCATATTTTTATCAGCTTTTGTTCTTATGGCTATCTTTTTACCGTAATCATCAAAATAGTATATTTGAGTACCTTTTACTTCATTTCCATTAACTATCGATATCGATTTCATTTCTATTATTCCCGATTTCACCTCATAGGGATTTTTTTCTGCATATATAAGCGCAGATACAAAGATTACCATTGCAATTACAATTAATTTTTTCATTTTTATCCTCCTTTTCTTGTATTAATTTTTGTTAACTTAAATATATTTGAACCATTTCTAAGTATTGTTTAGTATAATATTACAAGCAAACACCATTACCGCCCACTAATAAAAATGAGTGATCTTTTATATGACTAATATTTTTTTCTCCTGATTTTATTCATGTAAACTGCTATTCATTATAGCATATCTTTAAGCATTTTTCAATAAAAAAAACCAAATAATTAGCTTCAATGCTAATTATTTGGTCATAACATTTATACGTCTGTTTTTCTTTAAAATCCTCTTGCAGACAGCACATCTTGTTTCAATTTTATTATCTCTCCATTTTTTTCTTCTAATTGCTCCTGCAGTGCTTTTATTTCTTTATCTTTTTCTACCATGCCACTTTTTATAGCTTCTTTTTTCAATCTATCTCGTAGCATATCCATCTCTTTTACCTTTTCTTCCAATTCTTTATTCAATGACTCTATTTCATCATCTTTTATCTTTATTACTTTTGGGGCATTCTCTTGTGCCTCTTTTCGCAATTTTACTATTAGTTTATCTTTTTCTTTTATATCTTTTTCCAGTTCGTCTATATATTGTGTTTGCTCTTCTATCTGTTGCGAATTTTCTCCACTACTTTTAAGTTCTTCCATTACTTTCTCATTTTCCGATAACTTTTCTTCCAGCTCTTTTATCTTTGTATTTTTCTTTTCTATTAATTTGTCCGAAGGTGCTTCACTTGTGATATTATTTGATATCTTCAATCCATCACCAGTAATCAAGTATTTATTATTTAGCAATAATATTCCTTCTTTTTCTACATTGACTGCTTCAATCTTGTTTAAGTCCATTATCTCCATTCCAGGGACTTCTTCATGTTTTAACTCCTCAATAATACCATTAAATAATTCTTGAAAAAATTCCTTTATTTCCATTTTATCACCCCTTTATTTTATATATCTTTACACGCTATAAATATTATGCATATGCCGAAAACTTTTGACCTTTATCCATATCGCCGGCAAAGTCCTGTTTGCCTATCTCTTGCCTTGCCATAGCTTCTGCTTGTGATGCTGCTGCAGCTACTGACATATCTTGCCCTGATGGTTTTGCTGGGGCAAGTGCTGCTGCTCTTACTTGTCTCATCTTTTGTACAGTTTCTTCTGGTGTATTTTCAGGCGAAGTATCAATTGATACTTCGCCACCATTTATATATGTCTTGCCATCTGGTCCTACAGTATATGAATAAGAAGCTGGTCCAACATATTTTCCCCCAACAGAAATATGAGCAAGTTCGTGCGCTATCACTTCTTGCTCTATTTTTTTCATCTCCCGAACCACTTTGTCTTGGCTCTCATTTTCACTCTCTTTTTCAGCTTCTTCATTTTGCTTTATGTTTTTTATATTTTCATCTTCAGTTTGTTTTGCTACATTTTGATTTTTTGTTTGATTATTTTTATTTATTTGAGAGTAATCACTATTTTTGAATTGGCTAAAATTGATTCTCATTTTTATCCTCCCCCTATCTTCCACGAGGATTATCAGATAATTACATTATTCTTCCTACATTATATTATACTATATCTATCAAAATAAATCAATTGATTAAGATAGATTGCAATTCATTTTTTTTGATTTTATATAAAATATAGCAATTATAGTTATCATCCCATTCTATTTTTTTACTTTTTAAGCTATATAAATATTCATATAGCCTTTCATTTATTTCTTGTTTTTCTTTGTCTTTGCCCATAATTTCCATTATACTTTTTTCCAATTTTTGCAATGCTATCTTTCTAGCATTTTCAAGTGAGCTTTGCATCTGTATTGCAGGTATCTCATAAGCTAATTTAGATGGTCTCCCATATGCACTAACTTGCAAATCCGAAAACACTGTTTTTTTATTAGTTTCCTTGCTCGCTTTTGTGTGATTTGACTTTTCGGTTTCTTGTATGCTAGTACAAGAAAACAGAAATAGAAGATACAAAATCAAATAAATTTTTCTCATATTATCTTCTCCTATAGTTTATATTGTCGTAATGCTTCTTCATTCATTACCACTATTTTCTTTTGCTCTACTTGGATTATGCCTGCTTTTTTCAATCTACCTAATATTCTACTAGCTGTTTCTCTCGTTACTCCCAGCATATTTGCCAATTCTTGGTGTGTAAGAGATAGATCAATCAATATTGCCTTTCCTCTTCTTACCCCATATTTACTTATCAAATCATATATGGTATTTAAAAATCTTGCATACACATCTTCATAAGTTAAAATATCTATCTTTTTATTTAAACTTCTAATTCGTTTGTTAAAGGTGCTCAGTAGTCGCATCATTATAGGGAAGCTACTTTTTAGCAATTCAATAAAATCTTCCTTATAAATAACATGCGTTTCCATATCTTCCATGGCCTGTACGCTTGCCGATCTAGTACACTCTTCATCAATTAACGCCATCTCACCAAAAAAATCACCTTCTGCAAAAGTTGCAATTATATTTTCTCTACCTGTCTCAGAATTACTTACAATTTTTACTTTACCTGATTTTATTATGTGCATAGAATTTCCCTTTTCACCTTCAAAGTATATATATGTATTTTTTTTATATTTTTTTTCAACAGTAATTTCCATTATTTTTCTCAATTCATCGTATTCTAATTCCTCGAATATGGGTATTTCTTGTAATAGTTTTATATCCACTTTTCCCTCACAAACTTAATATTTGTGAGTTTCACCTCCCTCTTACAATTTTCCACCCCAGTTCCCTTTTAGCGTATTATGAGCCAAACTTTGTCTCAACATATCCAAAAATTCCTTTCTGGGTATGTTTTTTGCTCCCATAGTCCCCAAATGTCTGGTATACATTTGACAATCAATAAATTCAAATTTATTTTTTTTCAAAAATTCTACAAGACTGTTTAGAGCTGTCTTTGAAGCATTTGACTCTTTCGAAAACATAGATTCTCCAAAAAATACTTTTCCCAAAGACACTCCATATAATCCCCCCACCAAGTCATCATTGCGCCATACTTCTACAGAATGTGCAATCCCCATATAATGTAACTTGGTATAGGACTCTATCATCTCTTCAGTGATCCAGGTTCCTTCTTTTTCACGTCTTGTATCTCCACATAGTGATATTATTCTTTCAAATTCCTTATCAAATGTCACTTTAAATATTTTTTTTCTCAAAAACTTCCTCATACTTTTTGATAATTTAAAATCTTCTAGGAACAGTACCCCTCTCGGATTAGGAGACCACCATAGTATAGGCTCCCCTTCAGAGTACCAAGGAAATATACCAGTACAATACGCATTTACAAGTCGTTCCGGCGACAAATCTCCACCAGCTCCTATTATTCCTTCTTCTGTGGCATAATTTGGATTCGGAAATCGTTTATCGTGTTCATCTAGCAAATATATTGGCATATTATTTTTCACCTATTTTTAATTTTATTTCTCCATCATCTAAATACAGTTCTACTTTTCCACCATTTACTAGTTTTCCAAAAAGAATTTCATCGACAAATTTAGTTTTTATATTTTCATGTACTACTCTATAGATTTCTCTCGCACCAAATTCTGATGACAATCCAGTTTCTGCTATTTTAGTATATACTTCTTCGCTAGCACTTATTTCTATATTTTTTTCTTTTAATAGATTTTCTATCTCTTGTACTGCTTTTTTAGATATTTTTAACGCCATCTCCATGTTTATTCTATTAAATACAACTATTCTATCCAGTCTATTTCTAAATTCAGGTGAAAATACTCGTTCTACTTCTTTATCTACTACATCCTGTCCCACAATTCTTTCTCCAAAACCTAATACAGACTTCCCTATCTCTCGTGTGCCTGCGTTTGATGTCATTATAAGTATTACATTTCTAAAATCAGCCTTACGACCTGAGTTATCAGTTAAAGTGGCATAATCCATTACTTGAAGCAATATATTGTATATGTCACTATGCGCTTTTTCTATCTCATCTAAAAGCAATACACAGTATGGATTTTTTTTGATATTATCTGTAAGAAGTCCGCCTTCTTCGTACCCTACATAACCTGGCGGCGATCCAATAAGTCTTGCTACGGTATGTTTTTCCTGATATTCACTCATATCAAATCTTATTAGAGGGATGCCTAGATTATCTGCTAATTTCTTTGTTATTTCCGTTTTCCCCACTCCAGTAGGTCCTATAAATAGAAATGAAGCTACCGGTTTTTCTTTTTCTATTAGGCCGGCTCTTGATATTTTTATAGCTCTTACTATATTTTTTATTGCAATATCCTGTCCATATATATCTTTTTTTATACTTTCTTCTAGATTTTGCAGTACATCTACTTCAGTTTTACTTACATTTTTCTTAGGTATTCTTGCAACTGAAGATACTATATTCTCTATTATCTCTTCATCTATCTTCACCTTGTCTTCATTTCCGGAATTTATTCGTACATATGCGCCCGCTTCATCAATCACATCTATTGCTTTATCCGGTAAAAATCTATCGTTTATATACTTCGCTGACAAGTCAGCTGCACTTTTTAGGGCTTTATCCGTATATGTTATATTGTGATATTCCTCATACTTATCTTTTAGACCTTTTAGTATTAGGAAAGTATCTTCAATCGATGGTTCTGATACTTCTATTTTTTGAAAACGTCTGCTTAATGCTTTGTCTTTTTCAAAAAACTTTTTATACTCATCATAAGTTGTCGACCCTATAAACCTTATCTTGCCTGATGAAAAATATGGTTTTAGTATATTCGATGCATCCAAAGTACCACCAGAAACTGCTCCGGCACCTACAATAGTATGTATCTCATCTATATATATTATTACGTTATCCATCTCTTCCAATTCTTTAAATACTTTTTTTATCCGTATTTCAAAATCTCCTCTATATTTCGTCCCAGCTACTATATTTGATATGTCAAGATGAAATATCTTACTCTCTTTTAGTATATTCGGCACCTCTTCTTTTACTATCATTTGTGCTAACCCTTCTGTAATTGCAGTTTTACCTACTCCAGGCTCTCCTACATGTATAGGATTGTTTTTTAATCGTCTGCAAAGCACTTGTATTGTTCGTCTTAGTATATCTTCTCGTCCTATTACAGGATCCATTTCATTTTCCAATGCTCGCTGTGTCATATTTGTAGTATACTTTTCTACATAACTTTCTTCTTGTATCTCCTCTTCATCTAAGTCATCTTGATATTCATCCTCTATATCATAATATGCTTCATCATCTATTCCATGAGACACATACTCTAGTATATCCAATTCTTTTATACCCTGATTTTTCAAAAAGTAACTCGCAAATAGATCCTCTTCTCTATATAGTGCAACTAAAACATCTCCATAATTTAAATATTGTTTACCAGAATTTATAGCATGCACAGATATAGAAGTAAATATCCTACGCAATCCTTCAGTCTCTATTGGATCTTTCTCAGAGCTAGGAATATGTTCTTTAAAATATTTTTCCAAATCTTTTTTTAATTTACTGACATTTCCACCACATGACTCTATCATATTTTTTCCTTCATTGAAATATAGCATGCTATTTAATAAATGCTCCGGTGTAAAGTATTCGTGTCTATGATTTTTTGCATAAATATAAGCGTCATTTATTATTCCTCCTCTAAGACTGCTTTCAACGGAAAACTATTTTGTTTTGCAAGTGCCTCTACCCTTACTACCTTACTTTGAGCTATGTCATAAGAATATACACCTGCTGTTCCTTTTCCATTTTTATGTACTTCCTGCATTATTCTAAAAGCTTCAGCTTCTTCTTTACCAAATATGTTTTTGAGCACTTCTATTACAAACTCCATAGTTGTATAATCGTCATTTAGTAGCATCACCTTATATAATTTAGGTACTTTTATTTTATTCTTACTCTTTTTTTCTACAACTGTTTGACCCATTTTTTCACCTCTCACTTTTTTCACTAGTTTTTTATCGCTGATTTCCAAAATATTTTTAAATTATGATCATTGATAAAAGAATATATCTTCAATAACTAATGAATTTTGATACTGTCCAGTATAAACTTTAGTTGATTAAAAAACTCGTTATGCTCTATTTCATCATCTCTGGATATATATGATATAATGTATAAGCTATCCTCTGCCATAAAATAAATACTTGTTTTCGTGCTTTTAAACTTATTATTATTGCTATAGCTCATAATTTTCAAGGCAGGAAATTCTTGTACCTTATATATACTTTGTTTGCTGACACTTTCATCCTTTTGCAATTTATTTACTGCATCGTATAAATCTATGTACTGATTTGCTTTTTTTCTGACAATCTCAACAAAAGTATTTTTCAAATTACTGTGCAGATACCAATTATCATTTTTCGTTTCCAAATTCCATGATTTTGGATACTGAAACTCTATTTCCTTGTTATATGTCTTTAGCGGCAAAATATTAAGCTTCTCTTCTGCAAAGCATATACTAGACATAATTACAAAAACCAAAACAAAATTTTGAATATTCTTTTCTAAATTCATTTCTCCCCCTTTTATTTTAGCCCTTTTAAGCCACACACCTTTTTTATTTTATAAATTTATTCCATATTATTTTCCAGTGGAATTTCTTCTGATGATTCCTCGGCTTCGCCATCAAATTCTCTATTTTCCATTTGTCTAAGCCCTTCTAATTCCTCTTTAGATATTTCTCTTGTGCTTTCATTTTCTATATCGTTTGTATCAGATATTTCCTCTTTATCTGATATTATTTCTACTTCATCTTTTTCTTGTAATTTAATCTCCCCGTTTGGCTTTGAATCATCTTTTGCAGACTCATTTGCATCTTTTTTGTCCTGCCTATGTTTCAATTTCTCTTTCTCAAATTTCTCATCTACTTCTTTTTGTTTTTCTTTCCAAAATCCATACATTTCTCGCATGTATTTTAGTTCATCTTGCGATAGTTTTCTACTTACACTTCGTTCATCATAGTCACTCAACAGTGTTATTTTTATCTCATTTCCCGAAAGTATGTCCATCAATTTGTCTACAGTATCTGTTTCAATGGTAAATACTGACTTTTCATATACTCCACCTGTCAATGTCATACCATCTTTCCAATAGCTTTCTTCTACATTTTCTATATCAAAATTATATTCTATCTGTTCCTTTGTCTTTTGATTTGCAAATATTATCCTATTCATATACACCCAATTTCGACTTCGATTATTTATTCCTACCATCAACTGCAATTCCATATATTTAGTATTTTCATTTACTATAAAATATACGCCTTCTTTTTTATATTTTCTCTCCATTTTATATTTATAGTATATATCATTTTCATATTTTTTGTTTGCCAATATTTTTTTATCAAAATTTGTTTTTTTATATCCTTTGTCCACTATTTTAGCATATTCTTTATTTTTTAGTTTTGTATTACTACAGCCCGTGATCAAAACTATCATAAATATAAATTTTAAAATTTTTCTCATTTGTTCATCTCCTATTTTATAATGATATTTTATTCTTTTTTATATAGTTTACTATGGCCTCTAGATCGCTTGGTGTGTCCACACCTTTTATTATAAATTCAGTATTTACTACTTTTATTTTATATCCATTTTCTATTACTCGTAGTTGCTCTAAAGATTCAGTTTTTTCCAAAATTGTTGGTTTTAGTTTTGTATACTTTTTTAAAAAGTTCATTCTATAAGCATATATGCCTATATGTCTATAGTAAGCAATATCACTTCCATCTCTATTGTATGGTATTGGACTTCTGCTAAAATATATTGCATTACTATTTTTGTCCGTTATAACTTTTACAACATTTGAGTTTTTTATATCATCACTATTTTCTATTTTATGCTTAAACGTAGCCATAATAGTTTCATTATTGTGAAATGAATCAGTTATTTGATTTAACATTTCAGGCTCTATCAATGGTTCGTCCCCTTGAATATTTACTATTACATCAAATTCGCAATATTTTTCTGCTACTTCAGCTATTCTATCTGTTCCAGTTTTATGCTTATTTGATGTCATTACAACTTCTCCACCAAATTCTTTCACTGCATTATATATTCTGTCATCATCGGTAGCAACTACTACTTTGTCTAAGTTTGACCTAATTGCTCTCTTGTATACCCATTCTATCATAGTTTTTCCACAGATATCAGCCAATGGCTTACCTTCAAATCTTGTAGAAGCATATCGTGCAGGGATAACTCCGAGTACTTTCATATTTATCTCCTTTTTTATTAAATTTTTAAGTTCTTTATCCTAAATATAACTTTCCTAGTTTACATTTTATCATATAAAGTATTATTTTTCAATACTTCAAATAAAAAATTACCACCGGGGTCTGACCCCAGTGGTAATTATTGTAAAATTTTAAATATTTCATCTTTGATCTCAGCTGTCAGATCCCCTTCATCTGTTATTTCATTTGACAATGCTACCACTACAGTATCACTCTTATAGTCATACCACATATCACCATGATAGCCTATTACCGAGCCATTATGACCAACTATTTCATTATTTTTATCATACACTAAACCTGATGTATAATATATCCCTTCCATCATTTGCAATCCACTAGTAGAATATAAGTCAAAAGTTTCTTCACTAATTATATCGTATTGAATCAAAGCTCGCATCCATTTTGATATATCTGTAGCATTTGAGATAATATTTCCTGCACTCCATACATATGATTGATTGACATAGGTCCAATCTTCTGTCAGCCCATCCTCATCCATATCTTGATATCCAAAAGCAGTATTGTCTGGAATTTCATCTCCATTTGGTATATATGTATTAGACATCTCCAAAGGTTCCAGTATAATCTCTTCAATATATTCTTTATAAGTTTTTTTTGTTACTTCCTCGATTACAAGTCCAAGCAATATATAATTAGTATTTGAATAAAAAAAGTCTTTTGAATCTAAATACCCCATCCCTACAGCTTCTTCTATCAAACTACTCGGCATTAAATAATTTCTGGGACTATTATATAAAAAATCTACAATTAGAGAGTTTTCATCATCTTCTATACTATTTATATAACACTTTAATCCACTATTCATATTCATTATCTCTTTTATAGTCAGATTGCCAATATACTCATTTTCAATATTAATATATTCAGAAATCTTATTCTCTATGTCTAAGATTTCCTCTTCATGCAATTTTAATACTGCCGTTGCCGTAAAACTCTTAGTAATACTTCCTATACGAAATTTACTCTGTTCATCCACAGGTGTCTCTTGTAACTTTGACGTAAATCCCAGACTTATATCAAGTGGCATTTCCAATTTTGAAGAACTAATATGTACCGACAATCCTTCTATACTATATTTTTCAAATTTTTCTTCTACACTTTTTACAATCTTATCTTGATAATAATTTGAGTCTACATCATCATTTCCCCAAATACATGCTGTTAAAACCATAGAAATTATAGTAATAAATAATAGTTTTATAAAATTTTGCATTGCCATCACCCTAATTTCATTT
>CAZDNU010000126.1:0-3044 GCA_964506865.1 uncultured Fusobacteriales bacterium
GCTGTTTTTGTGAAAAATAAAATTTACAGCATATACTTCATATTGCTTTTGCATTAATAAGTAAGTTGCTACTGCACTATCTACTCCGCCACTTATACCTATTACCACCTTCTTCTTCATTGTTTCTTTCTCCTTTACCCAAAAAATATCCATATATTAAAAAAACCCCGGATTAACCGGGGTAATTATGGTTTATAATTATTGTACTGATGTTACGTTTGAAGCTTGAGGTCCTTTTTGTCCTTCTACTACTTCAAATGTTACTTCTTCACCTTCGTCTAAAGTTTTGAATCCTTCTTTATTTATTTGTGAAAAGTGTACAAATACATCTTTCCCATCTTCACCAGTGATAAACCCAAATCCTTTTTCTCCATTAAACCATTTTACTGTTCCTTTTAACATACTAAATCCTCCTAAAAAATATTCCTCTAATTTCTATAGCACACTTTTACACGTATTAAACTACGGTGACTCAATGCTCCCTCAATTAGAGCTTCTATAGTATACTATGTTTTTCCAAAATTTGCAACTGTTTTTTTATTTTTTTTTGATTTTTATTTTTTTGGAATAACAACGTCCACTTCTGTGCCTTGATTTGACTGGCTTCTTATACTTATTTCGCCATTTATATAATCCAAATATATTTTTGAAATTGTTAATCCTACTCCTATCCCTTTATATGATTTATTATAATTCATATTATCTTGAACAAAAGGATTAAGTAAATAATTTATTTTTTCACTTTCAAAACCTTTTCCAAAATCCCTAACCTTTATTTGAATGTGAAATTTTTTGTCTATTACCGTTATCAATATTCTCTCATTTGGATTATTATATTTTATTGCATTGTCTATTATACTTTTAAGTATGTATTTAATTTTTTCATAATCATTATATATACTAAGTTTCTTCTTGTCACTATTTTCGTACTTTATATCTATATTGTTTTCAATTTTATCATAGTTTAATTCATCAATACATTTTCCCAAAAGTTTATCTACTATAATTTCTTGAAAATTCCATAATATCTCTTCATTATATATATCTGCTAGCTTTATAACTGCATCCAACTTGTCCGTAAATTCATCAACAGCTTTGTTAATCAATCGATACTCCTCATCTGATTTTGAAAACTTATTTTCTAATACCATTACCTCTATCATTCCGGTTATATTATTTAGAGGTGTTCTAAATTCATGATTTATATTATGTAATATCAGTGATTTTAGGTTGTTTGCTGCAAAGTAGAGTTGATTTAAGTCTTTATATTTATTTTTTTCACTATTGAGATTATAGAACAAGTTTGCAGTCAAGGCTCCTGTCCCACTTCCAAAAAGTAGTGGCACGATGAATCCTTTAAGCTTTATCTCATATCCCGCAAGTATCTTTTGGATTGCTGAAAACACGCAAAGTATAGTCGCTCCTACGATTATTCCAATAATGATACATCGAGTTTTCTTATACTTACTAAGCATAATATTCTCCTTTCAGGAATTAGAAATACTTTTAGAAAAAATTTTGCCTTAATTCACTATAATCTTGATATTAGTTTGAAATACCCAATATTTTTTTTACTATATCTTTCATTTCGTTTGCATTTACCACCTGTTTATGTATATTTTTCTTTTCTTGAAGTCCTTCTATTGCTCGATGTACCTCTGTTTTACTTATCTCAGCTAATTTTTGCACTGCATCAAATTCATCTTCACTGTCTAAATTTTCTTTACTTAATGCATTTACTACATTCTTACTAAATTTATAAGGACTAGCTGTAGAATCTACTACTATTTTGCTTTTTATACCGTCACACACCTCATCAGCTACTTTCAAAGCGACAGCAGTATGCGTATCCACTACATACGAATACTTTTCATTTATAAGCTTGATTGTGTCAGCAGTTTCTTTTTCATTACTACAACCTACTATAAACGTTTCATTTATCTTATCCAAGATATTTTTTTCTATTTCAAATTTTCCATCTTGGCTAAGCTTTTGGTACCATTTTGATATTTTGTCTGCATTATTGCCTGTCACTTCAAACAAAAATCTCTCCAGATTTGATGATATCAATATATCCATAGATGGCGACATTGTTTTATGAAAATCTCTATTTCTGTCATATACTCCTGTCCTAAAGAAATCAGTTAATACTTTGTTTTTGTTTGAAGCACATATCAATTTGTCTATTGGAAGTCCCATCTGCTTTGCATAATATCCAGCCAATATATTTCCGAAGTTTCCTGTAGGCACACTAAAACTTATTTTTTCTCCAAGATCTATACTTTTGTCCTCCACCAAATTGATGTACGCTTTGAAATAATATACTATTTGTGGCAAAAGTCGACCCCAGTTGATTGAATTTGCCGACGAAAACTCTATATTATTTTTCTCGATCGTTTCTCGATACTTTGCATCTGCAAATATTTCTTTGACACCTGTCTGACAGTCGTCAAAATTTCCCCGAATAGCTACAACTGAAGTATTTTTGCCATCCGTAGTATTCATTTGCAGCTTTTGCACTTCACTTACACCTTCTTCAGGATAAAAAACTATTATTTTTATTCCTTCTACATCTTTAAAGCCTTCCAATGCTGCTTTCCCTGTATCGCCAGATGTAGCAACCAATATTATTGTTTCTTTTTTCGACTTTGTCAATTCTTTTGACTTCACTAACAAATGAGGCATTATTTGAAGTGCCATATCTTTGAAAGCAGCAGTAGGTCCATGCCAAAGTTCTAAGACATATAGATTATCGGATAATTTTTTTAGTGGTGCTACCTCTTTTGAGTCAAAATTAAAACTATTGTATGCAAGTGCAATACAATTTTCGACATCTTTTTCCGAAAAATCACTTAAATACATTGAAAGTATTTTTTTAGCCAACTCTTGATAGTTTTTCCCAATAAAATTTCCTAAATCATTTACTGATAGTTTTGGAAAAGATTCCGGTACAAAAAGTCCGCCACTAGGTACCATTCCTATTCTTATAGCCTCTGCTGCGCTTACTTTCTCATGATTTCCTCTTGTACTTATATATTTCATAT
>CAZDNU010000127.1:0-4037 GCA_964506865.1 uncultured Fusobacteriales bacterium
ATCAGCAGGTCATCCGTTCGAATCGGATAGGTGGCTCCAAAAGTGAAAAATAATGAAATGTCTATAAATCCTTTAACATAAAGTTAATGGATTTTTTTATTTTTTGGAATAAATAAAGAAAACTTTCTTTTGAATTTTTACAATTATGTTACAATTGCTTGGTATAATAATTTATGAATGGAAAAGGGAGGGGATAAAAATGTTTTATAGTGTAAGTGAAATATGTGATAGAATGGTATTAAATAATAATTCCATGCTAATGAATGAATACAAAAATAGATTAAAAAGTTTTTTGTATTGTGTAGGAAAACATGGCTTAATAGTGGAATGGAAAAGAAGTCCAAGTTTACAAGACTTTTTTGATATGAATAGGGATGTTATAAAATTAGATAAATTATTTCTAAAAAATAGTAAAAAATTGTTTGAAATAATAGAACTTTATTGCGATACTTGGAAAAAATGTGCGTCTAATTTAGAAAGAGAAGTGCTTAAAAGCAAAATTAAGAAAGTATAAAAATTATATCGAAAAGTTAGTTTTAAGGTGAAACTTATAGCTAACTTTTTTTATTTTTTGATTCTCACGTAATAAGAACATATTTGATTATAATAATAGTGGAGAAAAGGCATAAAAATATGTTAGAATATAATATAAAGAAATAAATAATAGAAAGTATTTAAAAATAAAATTGAAAGGTGGTGGAATCCGTTATCAAAAGAATTATATTTGGTGACGGAGTAAAAATGAGAAAAAGTTTTATAATGATTTTGTTGTTTATAATTGTAATGCAGCTTGGCTGTGCATCAGAAAAAACCGAAGAGGAGTACTTGGAGCTTTGGCAGGAGGTAAAAGTAAACGAAAAGAAAGGACTTCCGAAATCAACGTTAAAAATACTTGATAAAATATACAAAAAATCAAAACAAGAAAAAAATAATGAGCAAATTATAAAAAGTTTGATAAAAAAAACATACTATATTGATAAGGTAGAAGAAGATTCCTTCCAAAAAATAAATGACATGCTTATAGCAGAAATAAACGAAATAGAGTCACCGGCACAGAATGTAATTCACTCGATCTTGGCACAGGTACAATGGTCTTACTATAAAAATAATCTATACAAAATAAGTGATAGTGATTATGATATAAATGATGAAACTATTTTGGAAAAAATGACTCGAAGACAATTAATCGAAACAATAATAGAAAATTTTGATAAGTCACTTGAAAATTCAGAAAGCTTAAAAGATATAAAAAGCGAAGAGTATTCTGAAATATTAAGAAATCTAAATTCAAATGGAAAAAATTTAAGACCTAGCTTATATGATATATTGGTACATGCAGCAATTGATTTTTATAGTGATAATCGAGCAAATTTAACTCGACCTGTATATGAATTTTATATAAATGATACAGGATATTTTTCCAATGTAGATGAGTTTGTAAAATATAAGATAAAGTCTAAAGATACAAATTCATTTAATTATAATGCTGTTCGACTCTTTCAAGATTTATTAAGGGATTATCATGAAAACTCAAATGAAAAAGTGCTTTTTGATGTAGATATAAAAAGAATGAAGTTTATATATAATAAATCTGTATTAGCAGACAAAGAAAAAGAGTATGAGAGAAGTTTGCAAAATATGCTAAAAAACTATCGGGACAAAGAAGCAAAAGCTGAACTATATTATGAATTAGCAAAATTGTATATAAAACTTGGAAATCAATGGTCACCTGGTGGATCAGAAAAATATAGATTATATAAGCAAAAAGCATATGAGACATGCCTAAAGGCTGAAAAAGAATGCAAAGGGGCTATTTTTGAAAAAAATTGTAAGACGTTAAAGAATGAAGAAATACTAAATAAAAGTTTGGCTGTAAAAACAGAGAAAATAGAAAAGGTAGATAGTCCTATAAAATTGTTAGTAGAATACCAAAACATAGAAAAAGTAAAATTGAAACTTGTAAAGATACCAGAGACAGAGAAGATTGAAAAGTATAAAAATCTAAATCGTTATATATCAAAAAATTATAAAAAATATATGCATAATAACAAGAATCTAGTAAGAGAAGAGATACTAGATCTTCCAAAGACAGATGATTTTCAAAGACACAGTACAGAGATAGTAGTTGACAAATTAAATTCGGGTTTTTATGCATTGATTATAGCAGATAAAGAGAAAACATCTGATATATTAGCCGTAAATACTTTTCAAGTATCAGACATAGCTTACTTAGAAAGATATAAAGAAAATGGAGCAAAGGAATTTTATATACTGAATCGAAAAACAGGCATAGCAATACCAGACTGTGAGATACAAGTGTGGTACAAAGAGTATAACAAAATATTTCGTAAATATGTATACAAAAAAGGCGAGGTATTTAAAACAGACGAAAATGGCTATATAGTAATAGAAAAAAATAACTTGCGAGAAAGCAACTTTGAGTTGGAGATTAATTATAATAATGATAGAGTCTATATTTCTGATAACTATACTAGTCAACGTAAGCAAAATAATATAGAACAGGCACAGACGTATTTTTTTACTGATAGAGCGATATATAGACCTGGTCAGATTTTGTATTTCAAAGGTCTAAGCTTTGAAAAAAACTCATTAGAACCAGAAAAAAATAGAGTTTTGGCAGAAAGAAATCATACGGTATTTTTATATGATGCAAATGGAAGGATAATTTCGGAAAAACAATATAAAAGCAATGAATTTGGAACATTTAATGGAAATTTTGTAATTCCTGAAAATACCTTAAATGGTGAAATGCGAATCAGTGATGGTACTGGAAACAGATATATACGAGTAGAAGAATATAAGAGGCCTAAATTTGAAGTATTGCTTGACAACCTTAGCGAAGAATATGTATTGGAAGAAACTATAAATGTAAACGGGAATGTAAAAATGTATTCCGGAGCAAGTATAAGTGATGCACGTATACGATATAGAGTAGAGCGAAAAGTATTTTTTCCGTATAGTAGATATTCATATCATGATAATACTAGCAAAGCTACTACTATCAAGCTAGGTACAAGTAAAACAGATGATGAGGGAAAATTCAAAATAAAATTTACGGCAAATCCTGATAAAACTATAGCGAAGGAAAGCAAGCCAGTATTTACTTATACTATATATGTGGATGCTGTGGATGATACCGGCGAAACGATTAGCAGTACAAAGAATATATCTGTAGCATATGACTCTGCAAAATTATCAATAAATACAGATGATGCAATTGATAAGGCAAAGGAGAAATTAAAAATAGCTTTATCAGCCCAAACATATAATGGAGTAGAAATAGCTCCAGATGGTAGAGTAAGCATATATCGCTTGCAAAATACGAAAAAAGCTTATAGAGAAAGACTTTGGAGCAAACCTGACAAGACGAGTATGACAAAAGAAGAATATGAAAAATACTTTCCCAAAGACATGTATGATGATAAGGAAAGATTGGAAAATAGAAATCGAGAGCAAAAAGTCTTTGAAAAGAAGGTAAATAAAAATAATCGAGTAGTGGAGATAAAAAATATAAGTGATTGGGTCGAAGGACAATATGTCATAGAGTATGAGATAAAAGATAAGTATGGTAAATCAATTAAAACCGAAGCATACATTACAGTATTTTCTACAAAAAGTAATAAGGCTCCGTACAAGACGGTATTTTGGCATCATATAGCAGATGAAGCTAAAGTAGGTGAGACGCTAGACATCATGCTAGGTACAAGTGAGCAAGATGTATGGGGAGTGTATGAGGTCGAATACAGAAATAGTGTGTTGGAGCGAAAAATAATTAAATTAAATAATGAGCAAAAGGTAATTAAGCTAGCAATAAAGGAAAAATATCGAGGTAATATTTCGATAAGATATAATTTTGTAAAAGATAATAGAGCATATAATATGGATAAAACTATAATAATACCGTGGGATAATAAAAAACTGGATATAAAGTTTGAAAAGTTTAGAACGAAGCTTTTGCCAGGTGAAAATGAAGAATGGATCATCAAAGTACAAGGTAAAAATAAAGGTATAGATGC
>CAZDNU010000128.1:0-1973 GCA_964506865.1 uncultured Fusobacteriales bacterium
ATTTTTTATATCTTCAAAAGAAAATACAATATTTGATTTTTTTGAAATATAGTCTTCTGCAGCTTTATCTACCTTTACACTTTTACAACCCACTAACGACAGCAAACATATGAACATCACAAAAGTCACCCAAACTTTTTTCATTATTACCCCTCCATATTTTTATGTCATTACATAACAGTTTTTTCACCTCTATGTAAAGCTACTTTACCTGTTCTTACCAATTCTTTTATCCCAAATTTTTTCATTAAATTTATAAAGGCTTCTAACTTGCCTTCTTCTCCTGTAATCTCAACTGTCAAAGTACTTTCACCTACGTCTATTATCTTTGCTCGAAATACATCAGCGATCTGAACTATTTCGCCTCTTGTACTGCCAGTTGATTCTACCTTTATCAAGATTAATTCCCTTTTTACTGTAGCTTCTTTTGGAAGATCTATTACTTTTATTGTATCTATTAATTTATGTAATTGTTTTACTATTTGTTCTAAGGTTGCATCATCTCCATTTGAGACAATCGTCATTCTTGATAGACTCGGGTCTTCCGTTACACCTACAGTGAGACTTTCTATGTTGAAACCTCTTCTACTAAACAAACTTGATACTCTAGTGAGTACTCCGGGTCTATTTTCAACTATAACAGATATCACATGTCTCAATCTAACTCACCTCTTATCCCCATCATTTTGTGTCCTACGCCTCCTGGAGGCACCATTGGTAATACATTTTCTTCTTTTGAAATTTTACACTCTATTACAACAGGTTCATCACTTTCGATGCTTTCTCGTAATTTTGCCTTCATTTCAGATGGTTTCTCTATTTTTACTCCTTTTACATTATATCCTTCAGCTAACTTCATAAAGTCCGGACTTATTTCCAAATCAACCGAAGAATATCTTTTGTTATGAAAAATTTCTTGCCACTGTCTTACCATGCCTAGGAAAGAATTATTTAAAATGACTACCTTTATAGGTATATTAAAGTGAGATATAGTCATTAATTCTTGAATAGTCATTTGAATTCCACCATCTCCAACTATAGCTATTACTTTTTCATTTGGTTTTCCTACTTTAGCTCCTATCGCTGCAGGCAGTCCATATCCCATTGTGCCCGCTCCACCAGAACTACATATATGTCCAGCTTTATTAAATTTGTAAAATTGAGCCGTCCACATTTGGTGTTGACCAACATCAGTAACAATTATAGCTTCTCCATTGGTTATTTCACTAATATACTCTATTACTTCCTGTGGCTTAATCTCAGTTTCTGATTTTTTGTATTTTATTGGATATTCATTTTTCCATTTAATTACTTTATCTACCCAATCTTTATGTTTCTTTTCTTTTATCTTTTCATTTAACTTTGTCAATACGTGTTTTATATCTCCAACAATAGGTACGTCAGGCTTTTTATTTTTTCCAATCTCTGCCGGATCAATATCTATATGTATTATCTTGGCATCAGGAATAAAAGTAGCAAGCTTACCTGTTACTCTATCATCAAATCTCATGCCTATAGCTATAATCAAGTCGGCCTCATATGCCGAATAATTTGAAGCGACTGTGCCGTGCATCCCTATCATTCCTAGTGATAATTCATGCCTTGCTGGCAGAGCTCCTAAACCAAGTAGAGTTGTTGCTACCGGTATGTTTGCCTTTTCGACAAACTGAGCTAATTCTTTATATGCCTGCGACTTTATAACTCCTGCACCTGCCAAAATCAATGGTCGTTCTGAATTAGCTATTAACTTTAAAGCTGATTTTATCTGTTTTGGATGCCCTTCATAATTGGGAGAGTATCCTGGAATATTCATTTCTTGCGATAATAATTTTTCAAATTCACCATACTCAATTTCTTCTATCTGTATATTTTTTGGCAAATCAATTAAAACAGGACCTGGTCTGCCTGTTTTCGCTATATAAAAAGCTTCCTTCACTATCCTTGGAAGTTCTCTTATATCAGAAACCAAGTAG
>CAZDNU010000129.1:0-2112 GCA_964506865.1 uncultured Fusobacteriales bacterium
ATAAAAGATTATTTTTTAAAAATTTGTAAATAATTAAATAGGCCATTCAGATTTTTTTTCACTGAATAGCCTACTTTTAAATTATTATTTAGATTTTGATTCTCGAAGTAGCACAGTTCTATTAAATACAGGTTTTTCTATACTTGAATTTTGATCGGTACAAAAATATCCGTGTCGTAAAAACTGAAACTTATCTTCAGGTTTTGAGGCTGCTAAATATGGCTCTACATAACAGCTACTATTTACCGAAAGTGAATTAGGGTTAATGTTATCTAAGTATGTTTTACCTTCATCACAATCGTTTGGATTTTCCTTAGTAAATAATTGTTCATAAAGATTTACAGTTGCTTTTACTGCATGTTTTGCGGATACCCAATGCAAAGTTCCTTTGACTTTTCGCTCTGGATACCAACCGCCTTTTGTAACTGGATCATATGTACAGTGGAGCTCTGTGATATTGCCATTTTCGTCTTTGATTACATCGTTGCAAGTTATATAGTATGCATGCTGAAATCGAACTTCACGTCCTGGAGCAAGTCTAAAGAACTTCTTAACAGGTTCTTCCATAAAGTCTTCTCGATCTATATATAATTCTCGACTAAATGGTATCATTCTAGTACCCATTTCGGGTTTTTTGGGATGATTTTTTGCTTCCATCATCTCTTCTTTATCTTCAGGGTAATTAGTAATTATAACTTTAAGAGGATCTAAAACTGCCATTCTACGTGGTGCGTTTTCGTTTAGATCTTCTCGGACAAAATGCTCTAAATAAGTATATTCTACAATACTGTTGCCCTTGGATACTCCAATAGCATTTGCAAATTTTCGTATAGAGTGTGAAGTGAATCCACGTCGTCGCATACCGGAAATAGTAGGCATTCTAGGATCGTTCCATCCATCTACTATATTTTTATCAAGTAATTCTTTTAATTTACGTTTACTCATAACAGTATGGCTTAGATTTAATCGAGCAAACTCTATTTGCTGAGGGTGATGCACGTTTAATTGATCTAGAAACCAATCATACAAAGGCCTGTGATCTTCAAATTCTAAGGTGCAAATAGAATGAGTGACTTTTTCAATAGAATCTTCAATGCCGTGTGCCCAGTCATACATTGGGTATATTTTCCATTTATCTAGTGTACGGTGATGCTTGGCATGCTGTATACGGTACATAATAGGATCTCTAAGATTTAGATTTGGTGATTTCATGTCGATTTTAGCTCGTAGCACATACTGTCCTTCTTCAAATTTACCGTTTTTCATTTTTTCAAATAAGTCCAAATTTTCTTCTATACTGCTATCTCTATATGGACTGTTTTTACCTGGTTTGGTAAGAGTACCTCGATACTCTCTTGTTTCTTCTGCGTTTAGACCACATACATAAGCCTTTCCTTCTTTGATCAACTGGACAGCATATTCATACATTTTTTCAAAGTAATCTGAAGCAAAGAGTTCAGATTCCCCCCAGTCAAATCCAAGCCAGCTTACATCTTCTTTTATAGAATTCACGTATTCTAAGTCTTCTTTTGAGGGGTTAGTATCATCAAAACGTAAATTGCATTTCCCGCTATATTTTTCAGCTAGTCCAAAATTTAAACAAATTGATTTCGCATGCCCAATATGAAGATAACCGTTTGGTTCAGGTGGAAATCGAGTAACAACTTCTCCGTTATTCTTTTGATTTTCAATATCTTTCTCGATTATAGTAGTGATAAAATTTGATGATATTTCAAGCTCAGTTTCATCAATGTTTGCCATTATTATTTCCTCCCTTATATTATAAAGTATAATTTTATTTCCTATAGTTAATTTACCAAATTATATCAAAAAAACAGTAAAATAACAACTAAAATTATAGGATATGCAGGAAAAACACAAAAAAATTGACTAAATATTTTAAAAGTATTATAATAAAGCCGAAATTGGATTCAGTGGGGGGCTTATCTCACCAAATCTTCGAAAGTAGTGAGTTAGATTTGTTTAGAGTTTGTTCACCTAGAGAGATTGCATGAGGATAATGTGAAATTGATTTTAGAAATAAAGTTGGTCATATAGAATACTGTAAAGATAGATTAAAATTAAAGGTGGTGCTTTTTATGAAAGAGGAAA
>CAZDNU010000130.1:0-2727 GCA_964506865.1 uncultured Fusobacteriales bacterium
GATAAGAATAGAAATGTTAGAAAAAGAATCTAAGTAATGAGTAAATAATAAAGTATTAGAAGTTACATCAATTAAATTATTTATAATATCATCAGAAAACTTCTGAACTTTAATATGCTGAGCTTTTGAAAAAATAGTTTTAACAGGCATAGTATAATTAAGTAGTCTATCTGAAAGAATAGAAAGAGGAGCACCATGCTTTTTCTCAACAGTATTAAATAAAGCAAAAGCTTCCGTGGCTTCTCTAGATTGAGTCAAGTGATAGTAAATAACGAATCTAATTTCAGAATCAATTAAAGTCCAAATATAAAATTTTTTACCTTTGATTTTAATAACAGTTTCGTCAGCATGCCACTCATCCGATTGATTTAAAGAAGTAGGCGCGAGATATAGAGCAATCTGTTTGAAAACATGAGCAAATTTATGTATCCACTTGTAAATAGAAACATGAGAAACATAATAATCACATCTATCAAGAAAGAAATTAGAAATAGCTCTAGTAGACGAATTATTAACAAAATACATATAAAGAGTATCAATAATAATTTTAGCTTTAGTTCTCATTCTTTTAAGAGAAAAATGATTATTTGCAATAAATTCATTAGAGATTTTTTTAATAGTAGAATCTTTAATAACCTAAAAGAATGGTTACAATTTTTATCATTACATGTAAAGTTAGAATAATAAAGATAATCATGGTGTAGATAAGTTCCTTTGCCACATATAGGACATTTAGGATCTTAGTTTTAATTTTATTAAAAGAACGCAGGGTAAATTGCCTTTTACAAGATTTGCATTGGTATTTCTGTAAATTATATTTAGGTTCTTTACCGTATTTAGATAAATTTTTAGAAAGACAATCAGGACAACAAATATTAGTCATATTAAAAATCACTCCTTTTTATTGGTGGGAGGTAATGGTGTTTGGTTGCAATATTATACTACACAATACTTAGGAGTGGTTAAAATATATTTAAGTTAACAGAAATAAAATTAGAGAAAGGAGGTTTGTTGAAATGGAATATATGGTAAAAATTTTTAATAAGAAAAATCAATTAATATCAGATGAAGTATGGTATGGAAGTTCATTAGAGCATGTAAAGATATGGATAGAATTTGCAATAAATTCTATGACTTTGGAAATAAGTCACTATGAGATAGAAAATAAGGCTTCGTAACGTTTACATATTTTATACATTGAATTAATAATGAATTTACAAGAATATAATATAATTACACAAGATAAAAGGATAGCAGATAGGAACTTAAGTTTTCCATAAATGTTATCAAAAAATAATTTATATAGGAGGAAGAAATATGAAAAAAATTATAATGGTACTTACGTTATGCACAATGTTATCAAGCGTATCTTTTGCGTGGGGTAAAAAGACAAAAACTCTTCAACTGAAAGGATCAGACACAATTTTAAACTTGGGAAATGCAGTAGCTGAATCTTTTATGGGAAAAAACAAGAAAATGAGAATAGCAGTAACAGGTGGAGGATCAGGAACAGGACTAGCTGCTCTTTTGAATGGGACAGTAGATATAGCACAAGCTTCACGACCTATCAAAAACAAAGAAATAAAAAAAGCACAAGCGTCAGGAATTGAACCAAAAGAGTGGACTGTAGGAATTGATGGACTTACTTTAATAGTAAACAAGGATAGCAAAATATCTGGATTAACAACGGATTTAATAAGAGCTATTTTTATAGGAGAGGTAACAAACTGGAAAGAAGTTGGAGGACATGATGCGGAGATACTAGTATTGTCAAGAGATAGTAGTTCTGGTACACATGTATATTTTAAAGATGAGATACTTAGAAGAGGAATCAAAGGTAACGAAGAGTATAAAGATGGAACAATATATTTGCCATCAAATCAAGCTATAGTAAACGAAGTGGAAAAAAATAGAAATGCTATAGGATATATTGGAATGGGTTATATGAGTGATACTGTAAAAGCTTTGGATGTAAATGGTGTAGGGCCAAGTGTAGCAAATGTAGCGAGCAAAATGTATCCAATAGCTAGAGGATTGTACTGGTATACAGATGGAGAACCGAAAGGTGACGTCAAAAAATTAATAGACTATGTATTTAGTAACGAAGGACAAGCTATAGTTTCAAAGGAAGGCTTTGTACCGGTAAAATAATTAATTTAATAATAATAATAAAATAGATTGCTAAGAGGCTGACTAAAAAGTGAAAATATGTTATGTTAAAGATAACAGAAAAATTCCTTTTAGTCAGTCTTTTTATTGAAAATGGAGGAAAGATGAAGGTACTATTATTAGGTTTTAATGATGACTTGGAGGATATAATAGAATTTTATTTAAAAGAAAAAAAATATGAAGTATATAAATATGAGGAATCATTTTTAGATTTAGAAAAATCTAAAATGGATATACTTTTGATTGACTTACAAAATAAAATAGAAAATTTAAAAAAGTTATTTTCAAACTTTAGTCTAAATAGCTCAAAAATAATAGCAGTAGTAAATGGAAAAGATATAAATCAAATAAAATATGCTTTTGAGTTAGGGGTAGATGACATAGTGAAGACTCCTGTAGAAATAAGCGAAATATATATGAGAATAGGAAAATATGAAGAAAGATTAGAAAAAATAGTAAGATATAACTCCATACAAATAGATTTGGAAAAATACCAAGTAAAGGAATATGAAAAAATAATAGAGTTATCTAGATTAGAGTTTGAATTACTTTTATATA
>CAZDNU010000131.1:0-4132 GCA_964506865.1 uncultured Fusobacteriales bacterium
ATGAAAAATTTAAAAGAAAAGGATAAAAACCCAGAGGGTATTTATCCTTTATATTCTATAATTCTTTTAAATATTTCTTTTACTGGTAATACTTCATCAATTTTCCAAACATCCTTGCCTGTAAAAAATATTCCTTCTTCATAGTTACCATCATGACCTTTTACAAGCCCTTCATTTACACAAAATCTTTTGTTACAGTGTTTCAAGCAGTTAGTACATTTGCTTATCTTTACCGTATGATTTGTATCCAATAGATACTCAGACATAGGCGTACGTATGGCATTTGCAGGAAAACCGGCACAACTTTCTATTGTGATAACGTCTTCTTCCTTTGCTTTTACAAATAGTTCTTTGAATATATCGGCTACATCGCATTCATCACTAGCAACAAACCTAGTACCCATCTGTACTCCATCCATACCCATATCAAACATACGCTTGACATCCGCTGGATCTACTACTCCTCCAGCTCCTATTACAGGTATCTTCACTGCTGCTTTTATTTCTTTTATTATCTCCCAGCTATCTTTATCGGTACCTAAATGGCCACCAGCATTTCCACCTTCTACCACTATAGCCGCTGCTCCCAATCTTTCTGCAATTTTTGCTAATTTTAGTGATGATACTACTGGTACTATTGGTACGTTATGTTCTTTTCCCAATGCAAATATATCTCTTGAAAACCCTGCTCCATATATTATTAGGTCTATTCCTGCTTCAATTGACGCTTTTACATTTTCGAAAAAATCTGTAGCTGCAAACATTATATTTACTCCTAGTATCCCTTTTGTCATCTGCTTCGCTTTTTTTATCTCGCTCTTCAATTCATCGATTTTTATAGCGCTTCCTGCAATTACTCCTATACCACCTTCATTTGCAACTGCTGCTGCTAATTTACTCATAGAAGCTCGTATTGCCATACCACCTTGTATGATTGGATATTTTGGTATTAATTCTCCTATTTTTAGTGTTGGAAATTTCATTTGTTGACTCCTTTCCAGATAAGACCTTTATCTTATCACCTTTTATTTGGCAATAAATACTCTTTCAGTAAATTTTGCTCATTTTTTATATAAAAACAATTTCTAAAGAAATTACTTTTAAATTATATTACAAGTTTTCGATTTTGTCAAACTATAAAAGATATAAAATAGAAAAAAAGTGACATATACTTCCTGCCAGTACAAACATATGCCATATTGTATGAACATATTTTGGTTTTTTACATGTATAAAATATAGTACCTATCGTATATAGTACGCCTCCTACAACTAATAAATGCAATCCATTTTTATTGAAATTTTGTGTCAAATATTTATAATCTATTACTACAAGCCAGCCCATTATTATATATATCAATGTTGACATTATTTCAAAACGTTTTACAAAAAAAACTTTTAATATTACTCCTATTACAGTTATTATCCATACTAAATAAAATATAAACCAACCTTTACTTTCTCTTAGGATTGTAAGCGCAAATGGAGTATAAGTTCCTGCAATAAATATATATATTGATGCATGATCCAATATCTCAAATACATGCTTGGCTTTTTTATTGGTCAACGCATGATAGATTGTTGAATTCATATACATTATTATGAATGTAGATCCATATATACTAAAACTTACCACATGCCAAACATTACCCTTTATAGCTGCCATTACTATCAATATGCAAAGAGCTGCTATACCCAGAAGAGCTCCTATGCCATGTGTCACCGAATTAGCTATCTCTTCTCCTAAAGTAAATCTTTTTTCATTTTCCATATTTTTCTCCATTTATTTATATATTGCTATATATGATATCGATATACCAAATGTTTCATTTCTTTCTCGCCAAAAGGCTTTTGTAATTACTTTTTCTGTAGTAAAAAATTCTCCTCCGATATTTAAACTTACTTTTGTGTCTTCATCGCTGCCATTTATCTCTGTATAAGAATAAAATTCAAATAGTAAATTTATGTTAGAATACAAAGGTACTTCTACCCCACCAAATCCATTTATATTTTTCTCTTCATCGTATGTTATTCCTGCATTGATAGTTATTGGTATTCCCTCTTCTTTATAAAAGTTTCCTATTTTTTTTGAGCCTACCAAATATCCATATGCTTGTGACTGTACTATCTCGCCGTCTTGAGCCAGACCCTCGTCTGACTCTACAAAACCTATGGCTAACGCAGGATTGCCAGCTTCTCTTATAAATTGATACTTTATATTTGATTTTAAGAGATTTCTATTTATTTCAGTTTCATCAGTGGTTATCTTTAAACCCGCTTCTAGTTGAGGTACCAATCCAGTCTCTAGCATAAGTCCTACGCTAATATCAGAATCCGAATTTATCTTATCTATTACTCCTGTTATATTATAGTTATTTGGCCGCAGTACATAAGCTGTTGGTAAATCTATAAATCCTGTAAATCCAGGTGAAGCTGTTGTAGAAAATAAATATTTTGGACAAAGTAAAGTTATTAGTAAGATCAAGCTATATATTCTCTTCATTTAATTTCCTCCTACTTTTTTCTCCAGCTCTTTTACTTTTTTTACCAGTTCAGGCAATTTGCTCATTGCTACTTTTATTTTCAAATCATCAAGATGATTTTTTACAGGAAATCCAGATACTTTAGAATCATCAGCTACATCATTAGTTACTCCTGATTTCGCTGCTATTCTCACATTTTTACCTATTTTCACATGCCCTGCTATACCAGCTTGCCCTGCTATGATTGTTTCCGATCCTATTTCTACACTACCTGCTAAACCCACCTGCGCTACTATTAGGCAATTCTCACCTACGATATCATTATGCGCTATATGTACTAGGTTATCTATTTTGGTACCCTGTTTTATAATTGTATCGCCTATAGCTCCTCTGTCAATAGCAGTATTTGCTCCTATTTCTACATTGTCTTCTATTGTGACTCGTCCTATTTGTTGTAGCTTGTGATTTTTGCTACCTATTTTTACATAGCCAAATCCATCCGAACCAACTACGGCTCCTGGCTGTATTATTACATTATCTCCTATTATGCAGTCTTCTCGTATAGTTACATTTGGATAAATAATACAATTTCTACCTATTTTAGTTCCTTCCATGATTACAGCGTTGGGGTATATTTTGGTATTATCTCCTATCTCTGTATCATATCCAATATATGCTCCTGGAGCTATTTCTGTGTTTTTCCCCAGCTTACTTGTATTTTCAATATTTGAGCTCGGTTTTTGCAATTTTTTATTAAATATATCCAATATTATTGGCATTATCTCACGTGGATTTTTATTTACTTTTATATACGTTTTCTCTTTTGGAAGGTTTTTTATATCTGGTACTAATACTACTTTGGCTTTGGTATTCAATAAATTTGCTAAAAATTTTTCATCTGCAGCAAAAGTTAAATCATTTGTCATCGCCTCAAAAAATGGTGCCAATCTATCCACTTTTAAAGTTTTATCGCCTTCTATTTGGCCACCTATTTTTGAAGCTATATCCGATATAGAATAACTCATACTAAACGTCAGCTCATTACGCTTTTCTTAAATACAAGCCAACTTTCACTCTCCTTTCCTATAAATAGAGTTTAATTTTCTTTTTCTTCCTCTAGTGATATCTCCTCTGCATTAGATAAAAATTCTAATACATCGTCTGTTATGTCTATATTTGATTCATCTTTTGCATAAAACAATACTGATTTATCCATAACAAAGTCAATGTCCTTTATCTTTGCGACTTCATCTATTGCCATACTTATTTCAGAATTTAGCTTTCCTATTTTTTGATGCTCTTTTTGTGCCAAACTTTGATTTAATTGCTGTAATTCACTGCTAATTTCCATTTGTCTATTTTCAAAAGCTTTTATCTCTGCGTCAGTTGCTAATTCGCCTTTTGCCTGAAGCTCTTTTTGCATATTTTCTAATTCTGTTTTTCCTTTTTTCAATTTTTTTTCGATTCTGCTTTTTTCATTTTCAAGCTCTTGTTGTATCTTTTTAGCTTCTGGATATTTTTCATATATCTCTTTGGGATCTAGTGCACCTATATTCATTGCCAATAAATTTGACGTCATCAGTATTCCAGCTAATAAACTTAGTAATTTTTTTTTCATAATTTTTTCACTCCTTAATTTTTTTTTTTAGT
>CAZDNU010000132.1:0-1926 GCA_964506865.1 uncultured Fusobacteriales bacterium
CTACAACAGGTGGAGTTACAGCAAGTTTTGCGATGTTGGGAGATGTGATAATATCTGAACCAAAAGCGCTAATAGCTTTTGCAGGACCACGTGTAATAGAACAAACAATAAAGCAAAAGCTACCTGATGGATTTCAAAAGTCTGAGTTTCTTCTGGAACATGGAATGGTCGATGTGATTGCTAAGAGAAGTGAATTAAAAAATGTGGTTCATAGTGTGATAAAAAACTTGCTAAATCAATAATTTTGGTAGAGATTGAAAGGAGAATATAATGGCTTTTTATTTAGAATTTGAAAAGGACATAAAAGAGCTGGAAAATAAATTAAGCGAACTGGAAAAATTTTCAAAAGAAAAAGATATAGACTTGAGCTTGGAAATAGAAAAATTGAACCAAGAGTTGAAGAAACTTTTGATGGATACGTATAAAAATCTTACGCCATGGCAAAGGACACAAGTGGCAAGACATCCAAATAGACCATATACTTTGGATTACATAAAAAATATATGCTCTGAATTTACAGAACTACATGGAGATAGATTATTTAAAGATGACCATGCTATTGTCGGTGGGTTAGGCAAAATAGGTCAACAAAGTTTTGTGGTAATAGGACAACAAAAAGGGAGAAATATACAAGAAAATTTATACCGTAATTTTGGAGCACCAAACCCCGAAGGATATAGAAAAGCATTACGTTTAATGAAATTAGCCGAAAGATTTAAATTGCCGATACTTACTTTGATAGATACTGCGGGAGCATATCCTGGTCTAGAAGCAGAAGAGCGAGGACAAGGAGAAGCAATAGCTAGAAACTTACTGGAGATGGCAGGCTTAAAAGTACCCGTGCTTGCTGCGATAATCGGAGAAGGAGGAAGCGGTGGAGCTCTTGGAATAGGAGTGGCAGACAAAGTATTTATGATGGAAAACAGTTGGTATTCTGTAATATCACCAGAAGGTTGCGCTGCAATATTATTCAAGGATGCATCTAAAGCAAGTGAAGCGTCAGAAAGCTTGAAGCTTGATGCAAATCAATTAAAAAAAATGAAAATAATTGATGGAATAATCAAAGAGCCTGTTGGTGGAGCACATAGAGATTATGAAGAAGCAGCTGATAATTTAAAAGAAGTTATATTGAAAGCCTTAGAAGAGCTCAAAAAATACGATATAGATAAATTAAAGGAATTAAGATATAAAAAATATAGAGATTATGGTGTATTCACTGAAGAAAAAATAGAAAAACCCAAATCAGATGTAGAATAGAAGACTAATAATGAAAATGAAATTAAAAAAAGGTTGAAAAAAACCTGGATATAGTATATAATGTGACAGAATGGATAATAGAGATATTAGGAGGGGTTAATGTGAAAAACATAGCTATTTTAACAAGTGGTGGAGACTCTCCGGGAATGAATACGGCTGTAAGAGCAGCAGCAAAATTTGCATTTGATAAAGGACTTACAGTTTTTGGGATTCGAAGAGGATATGCCGGAATGGTAAATGATGATATATATGAGATGGAACCAAAAGATGTAAGTGGTATAATAGATAGAGGCGGAACAACGCTTCTAACTGCAAGGTGTCTTGAGTTTCACGAAGCGAAATATCGAGCACAGGCAGCAGCTAATTTGCGGAAACGAAATATTGAAGGTGTAGTAGTAATCGGTGGAGATGGCTCTTATAGAGGAGCAAACTACCTAAGCTTGGAGCATCCTGATATAAAAGTAATTGGTATACCAGGAACAATAGATAATGATATTGCTGGAACGGATTATACGATTGGATTTGATACAGCTTTAAATACTGTACTGGAAGCTATGTCCAAATTAAGAGATACAGCAACTTCACATGAACGAACTTATTTTTTAGAAGTGATGGGGCGGGACTCTGGTGAGCTTGCGTTATACTCTTGTCTAGCAGGAGGAGGCGACG
>CAZDNU010000133.1:0-2279 GCA_964506865.1 uncultured Fusobacteriales bacterium
GGCGATGTTTCACCTTTCCATTTTCTTTGTATCCTTCTACGAGTTCTGCGCAGTAATACGTCTTGTCTTTCTTCTTACGAGGCGTTATCTTCACAAACATACAATCCTCCAATGGGTAAAAGTCTATACAACTATTGTAGGATAAATAAACCATTATGCAAGCTATTTGTGAAGAATTATGCTATTGAGTCTAGACAACTTTTAAAACAACCAATGCGATGAATGCAAGAGTTGTTAGTTTTTAGGGGCGATTAAGGTTGAAAAAATAACCATGAAAAAAGAAGTTTTTATTTTTGCTACGTGATTATTTGTAATGTTTGGATACAATAGAAAGAAAAAATTGTTCTTTATGGATTAAATTGACAAGCACCTTGTATATTGTAGTTGTTGGTAAAGAAGATGTACAAATCTTTATCAGCTATAGATTATACATAAATATTGTATAATCAAGCCATTAGATAGAGTGATGTCGTAAGCACCTTGAGGCATAGACCTCGTCTCTCTAGACTGACACCTCTATCTGGTAGACAGATTACGAATAAGTTGGATGTTGACTGATTATGGTCAGTACTTCGAATATAGAACAAGGTAGTAACGTTTATCAGAGTGGAGGATATCTATCTAAAATACATCTACAATGGAGAGTGTAAAATTATGCTGTATTTAGGAATAGATATTGGGAAGTATACTCATGTGGCATCATTGCTTAATGAAAAAGGAGAACCAGTTTTTAAAGCTTTTTCTTTTTCCAATACGCTTGATGATGGAGACAGTTTACTTGTCAAACTTCATTCTCATATTTCTTCACCAGATGACGTTGACATTGCTATGGAAGCAACGGGTCATTATTGGTTGTCACTCTATTCATTTTTGATTGGAAAAGGATTTGGTGTTCATGTCATTAATCCATTGCAGACAGATGGATGGCGTAAAGGGATAGAAATACGAAAAAGAAAAACAGATGCCATCGATTCTATTTTAATTGCAGATCTTCTACGATATGGAGATTTTGTAGAAACATCCCTGTCGGATGAAAATACATTGTCTCTTCGTAATCTTTCCCGTTTTAGAAACTATTTAGTTGGCTCCATCGGTGATTTAAAGCGTAAAACAATATGTGTACTCGATCAGGTATTCCCCGAATATCAATCGGTGTTTTCTGATATCTTTGGGCAGACATCGAAAGAACTTCTGCGTAACTTTCAAAGTCCAAGTGATTTTGAAAACATTACAGCCAGTCAGATTAAGAAAGCGTTAACAAAAATAACCCTTAAAAAATATGCTGCTCATAAGATTGATCAAATATCCTCGATTGCTAGCCGTTCTTTTGGTGTGACCTTTTGCCAGGATAGCTTTTCATTCCAAGTAAAGCTTTTAATTGAACAGATGGATTTTATCGAAAAACAAGTAAAAGACGTGGAAGAGAAAATGAATCGTATTCTTACGAAAATTGACACACCGATTCAAACAATTCCTGGTATTGGGAGTGTTACGGCAGCGGCTATTCTGGGAGAAATCGGAGATATATCTAGATTCAGTAGTCCCTCTAAACTTGTAGCTTATGCGGGTATAGATGCGTCTGTAGAACAGTCAGGAACATTTAAAGGTGCACACAAATGTATGAGCAAGCGTGGTTCTTCTTGCCTCAGAAAAGCCCTATTCTCGGCTGCCTTTGTGGCTGCTAAATGCGACCCTGTATTTGGAGCCTATTATCAAAAGAAACTATCGGAAGGTAAACATCATCTAACTGCTGTGGGAGCTGTTTCCCGTAAACTATGTTACACGATCCATGCAGTGTTGAAAAAAAATTGTTCCTATGAAATTCAACAACTAGCGCTTAATGATTCAAAAAAGCATACAGACCATAGGAGTGAAAAGAATATGTGATTTTTATATTTTTTTTGAATAGTATTTGACTTTTTATAGTTGGTCTAGTATCAATGCAGTTGTAGAAAAAATTACATATTCCTTACGGGGATATGTGATTAACCAGATAAAATGTCTGTTTTTTTGTAACAGCTTTTGTTTTAATAAAAGGTATTCAATCCATGCGATGTAACTTATGTAACCGGGTGACAATATGGTAAGAAAAATGTTAATATTTACATGTACTCTCATACTGGCTTTCTCTTATTACGATTCGTATGCTTTAAGTAACAATGTCAATACTAAAAAATCGATCTTGAGTACTTCTCAGAATATCCATATGGAGAACTATCAGTGTGCATCTTTTTTCACCGAGAACAAAGGACAATGGCCTGAAGATATTTTGTATATTG
>CAZDNU010000134.1:0-3866 GCA_964506865.1 uncultured Fusobacteriales bacterium
TTTTTAGTTAAAACATCTGTCCTATATTAAAATGGAATTCTCCACCACTTTTTTGATTATCACCAATTGGCCATCCATAGTCAAGCCTCAGCGGTCCTAATGGAGTCTCTACTCTCAAACCTATACCGTAGTTTTGCTTTAAGTCCTCAGCATCAAAAAACATATCTGAATTTTCCCATGACCTACCTATATCATAAAACATTACAAACTGAAAATTATCTTCTATTTTTATTCTATTTTCTACATTAACAAAAAATTTAACATAACCTTCATCAAATTCTCCGCTTTCATATCCTCTTAGTGAATTTCCTCCACCTACTTCATACAATTGAGAACTTGGTGTATTATCACTGGTTGCCCCCAATATTCCCCTATAAGCCATTGTGTTTTTGTCAAATAAAAATCTATGATATTTTCGGCCTTCGAGTTCCGTTGCATAATATGACTTACCGTCAAAGACTTTACCATATTCTATCGTCAAACGACCATAATCACCATCTGTAGCATTTAATATATTATCTCTTGTATCATAGTAAAATGAGGGTCCTAATTTTATTATATTATAGTCTCCACCATAATCCGATAATTTATCTACATCTCCATTTCTAGTATATTCTTTGACTTTTTCTAAGTTCAATCCTAATCTCACTCTATAATTTCTACCAAAACCTTTACCAAGCGATATCCTTCCACCTAGTCTGTCAGTTTCAGATCCATCGCTGTCTTCTACTATTTTTTTATATATTCCTGTACTAAGTGATAATCTTTCTGTGTCTTTAATCCACGGATCAGAAAAGTTAATTTCATACAGCTTTCTGTTTTCGGACGATATCTCCGCTGATAAACCTAAAGTCTGTCCTTTACCTCGAAAGTTGTTGTCATTTACACTCACTGTTCCTACTACTCCTACAGCAGATCCGTATGATATTGCTCCCTGCATAGAAGCACTTTTGTTTTCATCTAACAATATTACCAGCTCAATACCGTTAGGGTCTCCAGGAATTCTTCTAAATTCTTGATTAACCGACTTAAAAAATCCTAGTCTAAATAGATTTTTTACTGTTTGCTGAAATTTTTCTAATTCAAATGGTTTACCCACTTCTACTTCTACTTCTCTTTTTAGTATATATCCTCTTGTTTTCAATTTTTCTTTACTTGCTTTTACAGTTTCCGCATCCTCATCTACTATCATCTTTTCAAACATTATTTTTCTAACTATTCCCTCAGATATTTGTATATTTAATACTAAATTTTCATCCATTGCTATGTCAATTATATTTGCCATGACATACCCCTTGTCATGATATTTTTTTAGTATCAAATCCGCATCTTCTTTTAATGTCTTCAGATTGTATACGACTCCTATCTCTGTTTTTATACCATCTAGCAATTTTTCTGTACTTATCAATTCGTTGCCATATATTTTTATATCTTCAATTTTAGGATTTTCTATTACATTGTATTTTATATATATGCCATCTTTATATTTCAATATATTTGGTGCCACATCTTTGAAATAACCTGTCTCCATTATAGCATTTTTACCTTCAACTGTCTTAGTTTTAGAAAAATAACTTCCTACATTTATAGGTACATTTTCCAGTATAGTTTCACTAGTTATATTCTTATTTCCGCTTACACTCACTGCTTTTACTATGAGAGATTTATCAATTTTTTCTCTATCTGATAAAGGAATTATCTCATCAGCAGATAAAAGTTCTTTGACATTCTCTTCTTCGTTTATATACACGTTCAATTTTATTCCTTTGTTATAAATTTCAGGATAAATTTTCAAGTCTTTTATATATGGAAGTTTTTTTAGTTTTATATAATCTTGTACCATTGTACTGCTGGTATATACGCTGTCTTGTTTTAACTCCATATTATTTTCTAAAACTTCAAAAGGAATTTCTTTATTGTTTCGTATATCTATTGCCGTTACTGTTAAATTAGTAAATTCCATTGCTCCTAAGCCGACTGTACTCAGAAAAAATATTGCTGTAAATATCAATTTTTTCATAAATTACCTCCAAAGTAAATAATATCTAGAAAATTTTTCTGTATCTTTTTTTAAATTCAAGATCTATATGTAAATTTCCTTCCGTCTCAGTTTCACTTTTTTGCTGCTGTTTTGTCCCTAGAGAAATTGACATATATTCTCTGATTTTGTAGTCAAGCCATATATCATAATAATCTAATTCTCCGGGATCATCACTTGACATTTTCACCTTTAAATTCCAAAAAACCAAATCTTTGTACAACACATCTTTTAATTCCACTGTTGCTCCTAACCTAAAATCCTCTGTAATAGTTATTTCCTCACCTTCCTGCTTCAATAAATCCGAATATACCTTTACTTTTGACAGCGAAAAAACTTCTTGCAGTTTTTGTGATATCGGATCAAACACACTGTTTTTCAAATGATTTTCAAGCAGGTCTATAACTACTCCTTGCGGACTTGATTCTTTTAGCGGACTGTGAAAAGCAAGCAGCGACGCAATATCTTGTGGAGATAAATTTTCATTATCTGACCTGACCATGTAGTTTAAGTTTTTATAGTATCCATTGATATCCACATAGATAGTCTCGCTTGCTATTTCTGTACTTGCTGATATAGCTATTGATGGATTGACATCCGGAAAATATTGATATGGATTATCAAACACAATTGTTCCGCTATTTATCTCAAAGTAATTATTATTTAACGTTTGTACTGTTACTACCCCTTTTTCTGTAGAAATTGTTCCTATAAAGCTAAATTTTTCTTCTTGTAATTTTAGTTTACCACCTCCTTCTATGTTTGCCTCTATATCTTCTATTATAGAAAATTTTTCAAGGACTATTTGTAATTCATCTTTAATTAAAAAGTTTATGTCTAAATTGATAAGAGAAAGTATCCCTTCTCCATCTTTTTTATCATTTTTTTGCTTTGGTATACCCCGTATTTCTCCACTGTTAAGATCTAAATTACCAGTTATATCTCTATTTCTTACTCGCAGATTACCACTAAAATCCAATTTTATTATTTTATCATAATAATACATTATGTTATTAAATTGTATATTTATATCACTTTCTACATTTTTCAAATAATCATATCGTGATACAAAAATGCCACTATCATCTATTTCACGAAAATCCTCTATCTTGTCTTTAAACTGTGGTAAACTTATATATCCATTCGCATCAAAAGTTCCATTATTTATCTCACCACTTAGTTTATTTATATTTATTTTTTGTTTTTCAAATATTAATTTAGAATTTATGTTTTCAAAATCGAATTCTTCATCTAAAGTTTTAAACCCAAAATTTTCCAAAATCAAGCTTCCTCTCGACTCATTTTCATTAAAAACCAAATTCATATCTGCTTTTCCAGTTACATCTCTTATTTTATCATTTAAAAATAAATTTAAAAATGCCAGATCCACATTTGTTGCAAAAAGTCTAAAATTATATTTTAATGGATCTAATTCTAGTTTCCCATAAAAATTCAATGGATTTCCGTTGTAATTCATGGATATATTTTCTACATAAAATTCTTTTTCATTTCCTTTAAATTTATTGCTAATATCTTTTATTAGTATATCACCTATTTTTATTTCATCACTAATTATTTCAGACTTATATTCTACTTTACGTAGATCACTTTTTAAATTGAAATTTACCTTCAATTTACCTTTTAATGTCTTATCTGGATAAATATAGTTAAACTTATTTATATCTATTTCTTGATTTTCTATATTTATTTCGGTTTCTTGATTTATGAGATCCAAGTACGCGCTTGCCTGCATTATACTCAAATCATTTTTATCTAAAAATACTATTTCCGAAAAATTTAATACTCCCGTTTTAAATAAATTTAATAT
>CAZDNU010000135.1:0-3352 GCA_964506865.1 uncultured Fusobacteriales bacterium
TATAGGATATGGCATACAGTAGAAGAATTTGAAGATGATAGGATTAAGCGAAAAGATATAAACAAAATATTGAAGGAATTTTTTTTAAAAGAAGAAAGCAAAAAGATTATCATAGTTTTTGATTATGAAAAATATATTGAAATTCCTGTAGAAATTAACAGCGAAGAGAATAAGTCTAAAAGTATTATACTAGAAAATTTTAAAGATGAAAATAATATAGAAGTAACTTCCAGTATAGAGGAAAAAAATTATTCATGGAAAGGTAATGTATTTGATCTTGAATTAGATCAATTATCGAAAAAAGACTATATTGTAAGCAATATTGAAAATATCTTTGAAAAATGTACGATGGGAAAAAAAATAGATATTTCTATCGATAATTCTGATGAAAAAATTGTTGAAAATTATGCGTTTGCAGCATAGAAGATAAGGAGAAAAAATGAAAATTAGTGAATTTAAAATAGAAAATCAACGAATAACTAATGTTATTTTTAAAATTAATGAGAATGGATATAAAGACAAAGTAGATTATCAATTTCATACGCAGGTTACTATTGGAAAAAGTGAAAAAATATCAAATAAAGCTAAAGTAACTCTTCAATTTGAAGTTTTTAAAGAAGAAGAGTTAGAAACGAGACCATATTATTTGCAATGTACGATAGAGGGTATCTTTTCATGGGAAGAAGGAGTTTTAAATGATGATATAATAGAGGACCTTTTGAGAATAAATGCTCCAGCAGTTCTATTATCTTATATTAGATCAACAACTTCCTTGATAACACTATCAGCAGGTTTTGTGCCATTAGTTATTCCATTGATAAACTTTAAAGAATAGCAGAAAACTCCTAAAATTAATTTGGGAGTTTTTTTAATTCCCCCTTGACATTCTAAATAATAAGGGTATTATTATACTTATAAGGGAATGTTAAATAGGGGGTGAAAATATGTCCGATAAAGTAAAATGGAAAGAAGAGATGATAACAGTAATGCAGGCAGTAAAAATATTAGGTAATAACTATACTGAGTTTAAAGTCTATCGTATGTTGCGAGATGGTAGACTTGGAGGACGTTATGATAAAGGCATAGGTTCGAGAAAAGGATCATGGCTTGTATCAAAAAAGAGCGTGGAGCTATATTTAGAAAATACAAGAATATTAAGTATGTATGAAGAAAATAAATATGCACAATTAGCCTTATTCTAAGATTAAGAGACAAATAAAACTGTCTCTTATTTTATTTTTTGATGTTTTTACATATTTGACATCTTTGCAAAAGAAAGAGAGTAAACTATACTTGTCGGACATAAAGACATCCCCTTGTTTATGGCAACCTTATTTTCTTAATAGGGTTGCTGTAGAAGAAACTATCAGAAAGCAGGTGAGTAAATGACAGAAGACCAAATACGAGCAAGACAACTGTACTCGTTAGGCAAAGAAGTGAAAGAAATACATGAAGAATTAGATATCCCTATGCGAACTTTGTATACATGGAAGAATGATGCAGAGCATAAATGGGAAGAAACAAGACAGTTAGCCCAAATGTCTCCCGAATCAATAGGTCTTCTTTTACTGGAAGGATATAAGAAAAATGCAATAGATATAGCAAATAATCCTGAAAAATTACAAAACCCTGCAATAGCAGACTCGTTATTAAAAACAATAAAAGCGATAAAAAGTTTAGAAAAAGATGCTGATTATTTAGGTGTGGGTACAGACATTATGAAATTAATAACGCTAACAATAAAAGATGAGTTTCCTGAAAGTTTGGGGATTTGGAAAAAAATAACCCCTCGTATATTTGAAATATTAGAGAAAAATTATGGGAGGTAAAAATGACAGAGAAAATAAAAGAAAAACAGAAAAAACAAGCATTAGAGATGGTTGAAAAGATGATGGAAAATAATGCTTGGGGAAGTATAAACTTCATATTTGAGAATGGACAGATAAAGCATAGTGAAAAAAAGGAGACAGAAAAGAAAGCTTGGAGCTGAGGTGTGAGATATGAGTAAAATGACAAAGGTTCAATATAGGAAAGAAAAAGAAGATATATTGGAGTTGTTAAATCAAGTAACAGCTTTTAAAAAAGATACTTTAAATAAGCAAAACAGAAGAATAAATAAAGCAAAAAGAGACTATGAGTATTTTTTTAAAACATATTTTCCTCACTATGCAGAAGAGCGAGAACCGGAATCTCATAAGGAATGGATACAAGAAATACAAAGAGATAAAAAGATCATACCTGTAGCAGCTCCAAGAGGTCATGCTAAGAGTACTAAAATAACATTTGGATATTCTATGTGGTTAATTATAAGAGGTGAAGAAGGAATTTTACCAATTGTATCAGCCACAAAAGATTTGGCAGCAGATCATACAAGTAGAATATATATTGAGTTAGAGAACAATGAGAGGCTAAAATCTGACTTTGGAGACTTTGATCTAAAGGGAGGCGAACATACTTTTGTAGTAAATGACAGAATAAAAATAAAAGCAATAGGAGCAGGGCAGAAATTTAGAGGATTGAAATATAAGCAGCATAGACCGAATCTATTTATAATAGATGACTTAGAAGATGATGAACAAGTGGCATCACCAGCAAGAAGACAGAAGCTATGGAAATGGTTCTGGTCAGCACTTTATCCTGCACTACACCCAGTAAAAGGAAGAATCTTTATAATAGGAACAATACTTCATTTTGATGGATTTTTACAGAATATAATCAATCAAAAAGATGGGAAAATATATAAGGCAATAAAAGATAACGGAACGCCTTTATGGGAAGAAAGATTCCCTTTAGATAAACTGGAAGAAATGCGTGAGGATATGGGCTATGAAGCGTTTGAACAAGAGATGATGAATAATCCTTTAGATGAGGAACTACAAGACTTTAAACTAGCTGATATACAGTTTTATGAAAATATAGAAGAAGAGATAATAGGACGATATGCATACATTGATCCTGCATTAGGTAAAAATAAGAAAAGTGACTATCCTGCGTTAGCAGTAGGACTACTTGGAAAAAGTGGAACAATATATATTGAAGAAGCATACATGAAAAAAGTAAAAATAGAGAAAACAATAGAAAATATATTTTTTCTAAATGGTATGTTTAATTTCACTTTATTTGGAATAGAGGAGATAGCGTTTCAGGAGGTTTTGAAAAAATGGCTTGAAAGCATATCAAAACAAAGATATACATATATTCCATTTGTTGGTTATCGTCCGCGAGACTCAAAAGATAATAGGATAAAATCATTAGTCCCTTTAATAAAAAATGGTACAATAAAATTTAAAGGTAAAAAATATGTAAGTTCATTCAAAGCTAATTCGAATGGTCTTCAAATAATGATTCAGCA
>CAZDNU010000136.1:0-8854 GCA_964506865.1 uncultured Fusobacteriales bacterium
GCTTTCCGGAAAACTTATTAACTTCACTATCTCTTTCAATTCATAGTGTTGTTCTAAAAGCCATGTAGCCGAAAAGTCCCACCATTTCAAACTAGTATACAAGTAGTCAAAACCTGATTGAGCCATTTCTAACATTTCATGAAACCCTGCTCCTAAATTATCTCCTATAAAAACTATATTTTGATTTTTATCTTTTCCAAATTTTATAAGTCTCTTTAATAAAGGAGAAGGTATCTTATACGCAGCCTCAATTTTAAATCCATCAAAGCCAAAATCGATATAATAACTTAATAAATCCTCCCAATACTGCCATAGGTTTTCTCTGTCTTTTGAGTTTTCATTATCAATTTCTATCAGATTACCCCACTCAAGCCATCTTTCGTTATCTTTAAACGAAAACTTTTTCAGTTGATTTTCCCCTTCATACTTATACCATTCTGGGTGATTCAACAAATTCATAGAATCTATAGCTGTATGCGTTAGTATCATCTCTAGTATCACTTTTATACCTCGCTCATGGGCTTTTGTTATAAAACTTTTTAGCTGTTCTTCTGCTGTCGCCTCAGAAAATATATCAACAAATTCTGGATTTATTGTGTAAAAATCTTTTGGAGCATATAAACTTTTCGAATATCCTGTTTCAAAGATAGGATTTAAATATATATACTCAAACTCCATTTCTTTTATATCATCTAAATAAGCTTCCCATTCAGGGATCTTCCCTGCAATCATAGGAAACAGATTATAAATTATCATCATAAATTACCTCACTTTTTTGGTTCCCGCTCTATTTTATACTTACAAAATCTACAAGTATTCCTTGTTATTATAAGATTTAATTTTTTGCATTTATATACTTTTTTCATCTTTCCACATCCATAACATTTTTCTAATGCAGAAGTTTTATATATACAAGTCATATCTTTTTAAATGCAAACGGTATTAAGTCAGCAACATTTTTTACTTCGTATTCGCAAAATCTATTAGCAAATATTACGTTTGTACTGTCATCAGCAAATTCCAAGAGCACCTGCCTGCACGCCCCACAAGGCGAAACCAGGTCATCTGAATCTCCTATAACACTCAAAGCTTTTATATATCTTACTCCATCTGATATGGCGGCAAATATCGCAGTCCTTTCAGCACACATACTTAGTCCATAAGATACATTTTCTATATTTGTACCAACATATATTTTATCATTATCTCCAAGTACAGCTGCTCCTACTTTAAATTCCGAATATTTAGAATAACTATTTTGCATTGCACCTTTTGCTGCTTTTATAAGTTTTGATTCCATATATTTTTGACACATAGCCACTCTCCCGTGTTTTTACCATTTACTTTACAGTACACTTCTTATTTCCAGGTTTTATCGCACCAAGTATATAAGCTTGCTCATTCATATCTTCAAGTATTTGCATTGCTTGCTTAGCTTGATCTTTAGATACTATCACTATCATACCTATCCCCATATTAAATGTCTTATACATCTCAGTTTCATCTATATTTCCTTTTTCTTTCATCAACTTAAATATAGCAGGCACTTCATAAGATTTCTTATCTATTTCCATATCCAAATTATCAGGTAATATACGAGGTACATTTTCTATAAAGCCTCCACCTGTTATATGTACTATCCCTTTCAATTCTACTTTTTCTTTTAAATTTAGTACAGTTTTTACATATATTTTTGTCGGTGTTATCAATTCTTCTCCCAAAGTTTTACCCAGTTCATCTATCTTTTTATCCAAAGTCCAAGATAATTTATCAAAAAATAGTTTTCTTACCAATGAATATCCATTACTATGTATACCACTTGAGCTTATACCTATAGCTACATCGCCCGAAACTATCTTAGATCCATCAATTATTTCATCTTTTTCTACTATTCCTACTGCAAATCCAGCTATATCATATTCACCTTGTTGATAAAAACCAGGCATTTCAGCTGTTTCGCCTCCAATCAAGGCACAACCTGCTTGTTTGCAACCCTCAGCTATCCCCTTTACAATCTCAGGACTTACTTTTGGATCAAGTTTACCTGTGCCAAGATAATCCAAGAAAAATAAAGGTTTAGCTCCTAGTACTGCTATATCATTTACACACATAGCCACAGCATCTATTCCTATAGTGTCATGTTTATCAGTCATAAAAGCTATTTTTAATTTGGTCCCTACACCATCAGTACCGGATACCAAGACAGGATTTCTATATCCTTTACCAAGTTCAAACATACCTCCAAATCCACCTAGATCTCCCATAACTCCTTTTATATAAGTGCTTTGTACACTTTTCTTTATATCTTCTACAAATTTATTTCCTGCATCGATATCGACTCCAGAATCTTTATAGGTAAGTTTATCTTCCATTATGTTTCCAACTCCTTATTTTATAGTTATCTTTTACTTATCTTTTTCATTTGATACATCCATACCATTGTTTGGAAATTCAATCGGATATTTTTTCGTAAAACAAGCATCACAAAACTCATTTTCCACTGCATTCAATGCTTTATGAAGTCCTTCTACTGATATGTATCCCAAATAATCTGCCAAAATTTGTTTTTGAGTCTCTTCCAACGTATGGGTAGCTCCTATAAGCTCCTGCCTAGTAGGTATGTCTATACCATAATAACAAGGAGATATAACCGGTGGTGACGATATCATTATATTTACTTCTTTAGCTCCTGATTTTTTCAAAAGTTTTACAATCTTTCTGCTTGTAGTACCTCTCACTATAGAGTCATCTACCACAACCAATCGTTTTCCTTTTATCACCTCTGATATAGGGCTTAGTTTTTTCTTTACTCCAAGCTCTCTATCTAGCGGTGTTGGTTCAATAAAAGTTCGCCCTACATAATGATTTCTCATGATCCCTACATCATACGGTATCCCTGACTCTTCTGCATAACCCAACGCCGCCGATATACCAGAATCCGGCACACCTATTACCAAGTCAGCATCTATTGTATGCTCTCTTGCCAGCTCTTTTCCTATCTCTTTTCGCACTAAATGTACATTTCTATCAAAAAGAATACTATCCGGTCGCCCAAAGTAAAACATTTCAAATATACATTTAGCCGTTCTCTCACTATGAAATATCTGTTTGCTCGTTAATTTCCCATCTTCTACTATTATCATCTCACCAGGTCTTACTTCTCGTACATATTTTGCTCCTATTAGATCAAGTGACGGAGTTTCTGACGAAAATACATAGTCTCCGTCTATTTCTCCAAGCACAAGTGGTCTTATTCCCAAAGGATCTCTTACTGCTATCATTTTTTTGTTTGTCATAAACAATATAGAATAGGCACCCTTTACTTGTCCTAAAGCATCACATACTGCATCTTCGATTTTATCTTCCAACGACCTAGCTATTAGATGAAGTATCACTTCTGTGTCATTTGAAGTCTGAAATATCGAACCTTGTTTTTCTAATTTTTGCTTTAATATTCCAGTATTTACCAGATTTCCATTGTGTGACAAAGCCAAATCTCCCTTGCTATGACGCATTGTAAGGGGTTGAGCATTTACTGCTCCCGTCCCACCAGTTGTTGAGTATCTTACATGACCTATCGCCATATGACCTTTCAATTTTCTTAGTCTATCTTCCGTAAATACTTTTGATACCAAGCCAGTATCCTTGAAGTAATTTATACCATAACCATCTGTCGCTGCTATACCTGCACTTTCTTGCCCTCTATGCTGTATTGCAAACAACCCATACATAGTCAATTTTGTAGCTTCCAATTTTTTAGAACATATTCCAAATACTCCGCATTCTTCTTTTATAGTGCCAAACATTTTTTCTCCCCTCTGCATTTTATCTTAGATTACTAATAATTATACACAAACTACACTACAATTTTTGACACATTTCCTAAATCTAGTTTATTCTTTGTACTCCCATTTTTGATTCCCTATTTCAAATTCATACCCTGATTCCTTTACTTGAAACTCTATAGGTTTCCCTGTAAACGAAGATTTTGGGAGCTGTTTTTCATTTATCTTGCCTTTATTTTTTATTATATACTTCAATAAATTCAGTTTATCCTTCAAAACAAATTCTTTTTTTAGCCTTCCTATATTCGGAATGCTTAACCGAATAATCAACTCACCTACAGAATTCACCAAAAACATCTTTTTTTCGTGTTCATATTTTACTCTTTCAGGATAAAGCCTGTTGTAATTTTCTATCATATTTACAAAGTTTTCTTGAGAACTTTCAAATAAAAGTTTTGGATTAAGTAATGGATATATAAAATATTTTTCTCTTACAATTACGTCAAATATAGAGTCGATAGCATAAAATTCATGTATTAAGGATTTCTCATAACTTTTTTGTAATAAGTCTTCAAGTTTTTTTAATTCCAATACTTTCAAATCCTCTACATCTATTTTCTTACTATTTTCAAAATAAAAATCAATATTTTTTTCCAAGCCAAATTTTACTGCTATATTATTTAGTAAACTACTACTTCTACTTTCAAGCAGTTTTTGATATACTTCAAATAACTTTATATACCTTTTAATAGCTTCACTGTAATTTTTTTCCAGCATTTTATTTATGTAGTACATCTCAATTGCTTCACTTTTTATCATACTAACTGCCATATACTTTTTTTCCTTGGAAAATTTTTTATTGAAATCTTCCATTATATCTTCATTTAATATAAAATTATATATTTCATCATTTTTTTCAATTATCTTTTTTACAAATATCCATTCAGAATCTGTGACTTCTTTATTATTTAAGATTTTATCATAAAATTCCTGACTAGCAATTTTATTTTCTTCTATCTCATTTTTTATCATTTCCATTTTACTTACAAGGCTATTATAATTTTTAACCGCTGAAATATCTATATCAGGTCTTTTCAATTTCATCTCAGGATTTTTTAAAATATACGGTAAATTTACAACCCACAAAAGCAAATAAATAAAACCTAAAAAATTTAAAAATGTCGATGCTATAAAAAAGTAAAATTTAAATTTCTTGGTTTTTTGTGCTATCTTATTATAGTTCCAAAAAAACCAGAAATGGATTATAGATAATACTGCTATTACCGCTAAGATCACTTTACGTTTAAATGCTAACTGAAAGTTCGTCTCAAATTCCATCCCATACTGCATCCAAAATATCACTTGAATTGCAAGTATAAATATAAATGCAAAAATAGATAATACTGCTGAAATTTTTGCATATTTATTCATTTAAGATAATCTCCTTAACATCTCTTCGTAAGCTTCTTCTATATTTCCTAGATTTTTCCTAAATCTATCCTTATCTAGCTTTTCCTTCGTGTCTTTGTCCCAAAATCTACATGTATCCGGTGATATCTCATCAGCTAGTACTATTGTTCCGTCGGCTGTTCTGCCAAATTCAAGTTTAAAATCAACCAATATTACATTTCTTTCGTCAAAATAAGCTTTCAGTATTTCATTTATTTTGAAAGCATATTCTCTTATTGTATCCATCTCTTCTTTGCTTGCTAATTTCATAGCCAATGCATGATATTCGTTTATCAACGGATCTCCCAGAGCATCTTCTTTGTACGAAAATTCAAAAGTAGGTGCTTCAAATACAGTTCCTTCTTCTACTCCATATCTTCTACTAAAACTTCCCGCTGCTATATTTCTTATGATAACTTCCAATTTTACAATATCCACTTTTTTTATCAGCATGTTTCTATCGTCTATCTCTTCTACCAAGTGAGTAGGTATTCCTTTCTCTTCAAGCATTTTAAATATTTTAGACGATATTTTATTATTTACAACACCTTTCCCCATTATTGTTCCTTTTTTTTCTCCGTTAAACGCAGTTGCATCATCTTTAAATTCTTGTATTACTAGTTTTATATCTTCTGTTAAATATACTCGTTTCGCCTTACCCTCATACAACATTTCTTTCTTTTCCACTTTGTAAAACCTCCTAAATATTATAAATTTTATTTAATTACTAAAACATAAAAAGGCCTATGAAGATAGAGGTATCCCACAGGTCTTTACACAAAGTTAGCTTTATTTCAATTTGTTTGTCCAATGAATAAGAATATTCTTTTTCATTTTACACATTCACTTCCAGATTTTATTTATAATAAACTTGTTTTAAATTATCAAATTCAACTGACATATTTACATTTCCTTTACTCAGTCATTCTATAATATTTTTTACAATTAGTCAATAGTTTTTTGACGAAAAAAGTATCCAATCTTTCTTATGCGATAAAGTGTGATTTTTTTAACTTATTCTCTTATTACTTATAATCCAAGTTTCACCAATCTACTCTATAGAATTTTATTTTATCTTTTTCAATTCATCCACACTCAACCCTGTAATTATAGCGATTGTCTCTACATCCAATCCTTTTTTTAATGATAATTTTGCTATATCTACTTTTTCTTTATATTTCCCCTGTTCTATTCCTTGTTGTATTCCTTGTTGTATTCCTCGTTCTCTTCCTTCATTCATTAATTTTTCTGCTGTTGTCATGATTATTTCTCCTCCTTTTTCGGAAACATTTTCTTTTACTACTTTTACAAATTCTTTTACGTCTATCTCTGTTGTACTCAATATATAAATTGTTATTGTTTTCATATAATTCAAATCATCTATATCTATATTTTTTTCCATTTTTTTCATTATTTCTTTAAATTTTTCCAAAAAATCAGTATTATTTATATATTTCATTAACTGCATCATTATTTTTAGCTGCTTAGGTCCCTTCATTTTACTATCATTGCATTTTGATAAATCATACAGTAAATATTCAAAGTTTGGTATATATTTCAAAAACAAATCACTCTGTATTTCCAATATTTCTTTAAATTCTCTGCTTATTTTCCATTCCTGTTCTCCATGATATATTAATAGTGGTATTACTACCGGCAATTTTTCTTTTTGCTTTATTTTACTTTTCCAACATTGCAAAAGATATTCTAGTAGTTGTAATCCGATTAATTTATCAGGATAACTCTTATGCTCAAATAAAGCATAGATATATCCTTCTTTCCCTTTTATATTTACTTTATATAATAAATCAGTGAAGTATTCCTGTAGTTCTTCTGTTATATAGCTATCTTTTTCTATTTTTACTTTTGATAAATCAATGGTCTCCACTATCTCTTTAGGTAAATAATTTTGCAAAAATCCTATTGCATTCTCCTTCTTACTCAGTGTTGCTTTTAAATATTTATCATGTGGATTATTTATTTTTGGCATATATTCTCCTTTGTCTTGATATAATTATATAATATCTAATATTTTTTTTCAATATTATTTTGAACTATGTTAGTCATAAAATTACTTTTCTCTATATTAATTGCCGAATTTAATATATTTTCCCGTAAAAATTTAAAATAATACTTTAAATTTTGTACTTTTACTCTTCAACCAATTTTTTCTGTGTAATCCGTATCTACAAAAATAGGTTGAATTTACCCTATACTCTAGCCAATAAAGTTTGTTTTATGCAATTAATAACACTTTTCTCTTTCCTTAATATTTTAATTTCATTATAACAAATCCAAAAAGGCGCACACTTATGTACGCCTTCATCACTTATCCATATCCTTTTTTTCTGTGTAATCCGTTTCAAAGTTTTCAGTTTCTCAAAAAATTATAAACTCTATTTTATTTTCCTTACGTCTAATTTTTTTTAGTACCGCTCATATTTGTCATGTATATCATAATAAGTATCATATCTGTCTCTGTAATATCGATTGTCTTTTCTACAATCTCTATAATTATAACATTTATCTCTATGCTTATGATATCCGTATACAGGTTTTCGCCTTCTTGGTTTTACCACTACCACTTTTCTTGTTTTTCTTGGATATGGATCCACTGTAGTTCTTACATGACAAGCTGTTGTAGCAAGCATTAATAATAACATTCCCAACATTATTCCTTTTTTCATCCTAATCACTCTCCTGTTTAAATTTATATTTTATCTAACCATATATAATCCTATAAAAAGAAAAATGTGAGATAAAATTACATATTTTTCATAAAATACTAAACCTTTTAACTTTACTGTCGATAAAATATAAAGCGCCGGTGTTAAAAAAATAAACTTGCATTATCCTTTTTTATGTAGTATAATACTACAGATTATATAGATTGTTCATTTCATTTCAAATGTAAGTCAAGAGTGAAGTGTGCAACAAGTCAAGTTTTTCAAGTATTTTAGCATAGTTTTGCATTTTTTACTTGATTATTTCAAAGTTTTGTGCTAATATACTTTATAGATTTAATGATAAATCTAATATGTTTAGCTACAATTTTATATGGACATAAAAAACTCAAAAAAAAATAATAACGAGGGGGATTGATTTAATGTTGAAACAAATCATGAACAGTAAAACAGGAAGAATGGTTGCATGCTTGGCAATAGCTGCAACAATGTCAGCTACAGCAATAGCTGACGATGCTTTTGAATTTAAAGGGTACACAAGAACAGGTATTCTTTATAACTCTAGCTTGAAATATGTAGGTGGAGTTGACAAAAATAACATTGGTAGACTTGGTAATGAAGAAGACTTATATGTCGAAGCAGAATTCATAAAAAATGTATCTGCTGGTAAAACATGGTCAAAATATCATTTATTAACTGCTGGTGGGACTACTAACAACCAAACATGGGATTCAGGTACTTCAGATTTGCATATTAGAAATGCATTCGTAGAAATAGGTGGATTAGAATTCGCTCCTAAAGCTACTTTCTGGGTAGGAAAAAGATTTTACGGAAGAGACGATATTCATATTACTGACCTTTATTGGAGAGATATGTCAGGAAATGGTGCAGGTGTTCAAAAATTAGCTGATGGTGCTTTAGATATTGCTATTATTA
>CAZDNU010000137.1:0-1927 GCA_964506865.1 uncultured Fusobacteriales bacterium
TGGGTTAGCTGCCGCACAACGAAAAAAGCCATAAGAATTTAATTTGAATGATGACATAATCAAGCTCCTTTCAAAAATTTAATTTGATTTAAAATATAAATTAGCAGCTAAAAAAGTTTTCATACATTTAAATGCACCTAATTTTTCTGCCTCTTCAAGACTGAAGAAACCAGTCTCGGTAATTAATTCATTTTCTTCTAATTTAAGTGGGTGTGGCAAAGCTCCTTTTCGGATATTTGCCGAAAATATATACATAGTCTCAGAAGTATATCCAGGTGAGACCATACCTTTATACATAAGATGTAAGCCCTCGATATCACTGGGACGATATCCAGTTTCTTCTTCGATCTCTTTTAAAGTATTTTCAGTTGTACTCAGATTTTTTTCCAAAATACCAGCCGGTATTTCCCAAACTTCACGTCCAATTCCTGCGCGAAATTGTTTTACTAAAAAAAACTTAGTCTTATCTTCATTTAGTAACAACACACATGTCGCATCTTTTTTATTTATACGTTCATATATAAACTCAGAATTTTCTAATTTTATCCCCTCAATTTTCAAAAATTTTGGTTCTATATTTTCCAAGATGTGGTAATTCATAAAAATCTCCTCCTTTACTCTTATAAATTTAGTCAGTTGCAAAAACTCTGCAAACTTTGTTTTACATAATCTACTTCCTTAATGGTGACTTACTTTTTTATACAGCAAAAAAACTAAGGAAAAAATGCGACTAAAAATTACTTTTCTCGAAAAGATTAAAGTGTAAAGAATAGTCGAAAAGCAATTTTAAGTCTTAGTAATTTTTCTCAAACAGTTTACAGGATATTTGCATAAAAATTGTTAATAATTTATGGAAAACTAACACTCTAAAACTGTTGCATTTTGCAACTGTCTATCTTATAAATAGCTATATAATCAGATTTGAATGTATAGTAAGTATTATTTGCATTCAAGTTTATGTTAGCCAGAGTTTTATTTAGTAGTAATCATTCTGTAACGTTATTATATACCTCGTAGTAACTTTAGTCAAGATAAGTTGAAATAAAAAAATAAAATTGAAAAGGAAAAATGAAATATTTCCGTAAATATAGATATAAAATAATATGGAGATGATTTAGATGCAGATAAGTACTAGAGTAGGTTTGAGGAGTATTATCCCTATAACTGTAATAATAATAATTACAGTATTTTCTATGATTTTATATCTTATGTTTTCTAATTTTTATTTTAGTAATCTAAGAAATCAGGCTATACGAGATAATGAATATGCTGCAAAAGTTATAAGCGACTATATAGAGGAAGAAAAGAAAGTTTTGCATGAAAAAGCAGTAATAGGAGCACAAGATGATGTCTTATTTAACGGATTGGTAAATGATATATATATAGATCTATCACGAAGAGTAAACATAAAATCCATTAAAACCGGAAAAATGAATAAAATAAAATATCTAAAAGCAGCAAATAATATTAATAATCGTATATTTGGTAGTGCGGCTCACCTTTATATGGAAAATTTGTTGCAGATCTTTGATGGAGAAGGAAAAAAAATAGCATCAGTAGGTGGACTTAGTCGAAATTATAGTGATAGCATAAAAGATGACTATATAAGAGAAGTTTTGGAAAAGGATCAATTTAAAACTCGAAAAGAATTACTCACAATTACGAAAAAAAAAGATTTATATTTTATGAAAGGGCTAGAAGCAGTGTACTTGAATGAAATATATGGTGTGGTAGTAGCAAGTCGTCCATTAGATGCACTATTTCTTGATAAATTAAAAAAAATAGTTAATAGAGAGATACTTTTGATAGAAGGGAAAGAAATATATATATCAACTCTCTACAGAGATAATAACATGTTGAGAAATAAAAAAATAAAAAAAATATCTAAAAAAACTAATAAAAATTATTCAGAGTATGAGATTGAAAA
>CAZDNU010000138.1:0-3066 GCA_964506865.1 uncultured Fusobacteriales bacterium
CAAAATATAATTAATGATATCCGCTTCATATATTCCCCTCCTTTGACATCTCGTTTTGCACATTTGATAATATCTTTATCACTGTACCCATATCCACTTTTTTATCTTATCACTCCCGTTTCAAGATAATTTGTGGTAAATATTCCTTTTTCTATCCGCGCTGCTTCTCCCATCGCCATATTTATAACCTTAAAAGCTGTAGCCCAACCAGTATTCAGGTTTTCTATTTTCATTATCTTAAATGCCCATCCACCAGGTATTTTCATAAGTCCTGTATACTCTTGTACTTTAAACTTTTTACCATCTTTATCAAAAAACTCTCTCTTTTTTTGTATATACTTATCTTTCACTATCCATAGATGTATTTTGCCATATTGTGTATCAGACTGATCTTTTTTTACCAGCTCCAATAAATAGCATTCTACATTATCTACTGATACTGTTTCTTGACGCAATAATTTTATATTAAAATCTTCTACCGCTTCCAGTTCTAAGTCTTCATAAGTATATGTCCCGTCTGGTGATCCCAAGAATCCTTTCGATTTATCCGCCGTTTCCATTCTCCTTACTTGACGCAACTCTGGAGTATATACCCAAACATCATCTTTTCTGTCTTTGTTTTCTATTGTCAGAAATCTTGTACCTCTTGCATTTGCAGGTTTATGAAGTACTACGGCTTTTTTTCTTATCCCACCTTTATCTTTATATCTAAATTGCTCTGCAAATCTCGATCCTGTTACCTTGCCGTTGTTATCCAAAAATACTACTTCTGCTGTACCTCTTAGTGATGTATCCATTGTATCTATATATTTTTCCATTACCTCTTCACCTGTAAGAGCATAAGAATAAAGCCCTATCATCAAAAATAAGGTAATCGTAATTATTCTTTTCATAGCTATCCCCTCCTATTAAAATTCATATTTGAACGTACATTCAAAGTAATCATTTTTCTTGTAGTTTCCAAAATTTGTTCCAGGGTCTCCTTCGAAAATTTTATACTTTGCCTTGATCTTCGTATCATCCTTTACTATGAATTCTATACCAGACTCTATGCTGTAGTCATTTTTTTCTACATTATAGATATATGTTATTTCAGGATTTATTTTGTTGTTATAATATTGATCTGTTATCTTTGTAACGATCAAATTACTACTGTAATCTCCATCTTTATCATATTCTATATCCAATTCTCCATTATCTTTTATCTCGTCACTGTTCAATATCTTTTCACCTTGGATTTGGATATTTAAATTTAAATTGTTTATTGGTATGTTTTTATCTCCGCCTAGTACATATCCAAATTTATTGTTATATGTATCATATTTATCTCCATCACTATCTTCGGTTATGTAGTATCCTAGTTCTGCTCTCCAATTTATTCCCATTTTTATAGTTGCTAGGTTTGCTCCTAATATATGTACAGGATCATAATGCAAGTCCAGTTCTTCTACAACTTTATCTTCCCAATTGTCTTGAGTCGGGTCATAGTATGTATTTGGATTGGATTTTATATCACTAAGTGTTACATCTACTTCACTTGCCAATGTCATTAATTGTGTTTGTAATGGTTGTACATTTTGATTATATTGATCTTCGTAAGCTGCCTCATACGTTGCATCTCCTGGTGTCAATCCATTTGCTATTAGAGTTTGTTTTATGCCTTCTTCCGTGGCTGTAATCTGTGCATCTAGTTGAAACATAGCTAGTTGATCGGCTTCTAAATTTGCAGCTTTTTCTGATGTAGCTTGTAATTTAGCTACTGCAGCCATATTTAGTGATGGTTTTTTTATAAATCCAGCATAATATGTAAATCCATAATCATATCCTTTTATCGAATTTCTATATCGAATACCAAACTGTCCATCTTCTGCTTTATCGTTTTTGTTTAATTCCTTTTCAAGGTCTTTTCCTAATCCATTAAAAGCGTCATTTAGTTGTGCAAAAGTAGGATTTGCCCATGGTCCTGTCATCGGTACTTGATCTGGAGTAAATTGTGGTGTATAGATAAACTCTATATTTGAATTTTCTTTGAAATAATTTATCCTAATCATAGGTTCTGCTATTCTTCTATCGATATATTCTGGATTTATAAAATCACTATAATCATTTGCGTTTATAGTATCTATAACATGGAGTTTGTCACCTTTCCCCCATACGACTTTTGCTTTCCCTATTTCTACATCTATTTTTTTATAAAAAAGTTTGAAAGTTCCTTCGGTTATTTTTGCTTCATTGCTGTCTTCATCAAACTCTATATTAACATTTGTCTCTGAATTATTCTTTTGGTAATTTACTTTTAAATCAAATACAGGAGAAAAATCAGTTTTACTTTTGGATACATTTTTATCCTGTGGCATGTATCTCAAAGGCAATTCGAGTTTTCCTGCTATTTTCAATTCCGATATTATTTCGCTCATTCCTGCAAAACCTGCGTCATCATCATCAAAACCTGTCATCTCTTCACTGCCCTCTGAATCAAAAGATCCAAATATATCATCCTCTGAAGAATCCACTTCAGCGTCAAATGTCTCCTCTTGATTTTCGTCAAATACTGCTTCTTCATTAATACTTTCTTTTTCTTCTAAGTTTTTTGTTTCCATTATATCTTCTTCTGCTTCTTTGAATTCATTTTCTTGATCTAATTCTACTTCCAAGTCTTCATCTGCTATATTTTCTTGATCTAATTCTAGTTCTTCTTCAATATTATCTTCTGATATTTCTTCATCCATTGGCTCCTCTGTATCAATTGTTATTTCAGCTACTTCATCTATCTCTTTTTCTTCTTGCATATCCATATCGCTCGATGCAATTGCTGCTGTTGTGCTTATACTTTTTTTATCTATAATTTTTTCTTCACTAACAAGCTCTTTTTCAATTATTACCTCATTTTCGTTTACTTCTTTTACCTCTACCGCTTTGATCTCCTCTGTACTTTTTGCCAATTCCTCTCCACTTAGAGAAAATGATAAAGGAAAATTGTATAATTAATTGCACAAAAAAGTAGGTTCATCAGAAATCCTATGCTAAAATGTTAATCACGACAAAAACATTTAGTAAAGGAGAATC
>CAZDNU010000139.1:0-5742 GCA_964506865.1 uncultured Fusobacteriales bacterium
TTTGCTTATGTGTGCGCCCGGCACCGTTAATGTTTTGGTGCCTGTCACCCAAAATATTATTATTTACTTCAAACGAAACGCAATAGGGCGAACACGCAGTTTAGCCCCTACGAAAATACGATAAAGTCATTACGTGCACCCACTATATATCTGAATAGGAGGTAATTATGACAAAAATGTAAACTTTTTATGATTAAATATTGACTTAATTGATTTAATATAGTATAATTAAACTTGCGTTGGAAGGGTATAGGAAGGTAAAAAGGGAATAAATTACAAAAAAATTCTAAAATCAAATCATTTTAAAGATCAAATTAAAAAAATATGTAAACAAGTGTTGACAGAATCAGTCTTTGTGGGGGAGAAAGATACGTTGTCAAGAAACTTGTTTTTGCTAATTTCCAATTCTATCCTATATATCAGAAAACAACTATGACACGCAAGTCAACTGAATCAATGAAAGTTTTTTATATTTTACAAAAATAGAGAAACAAAATTTCATGGGGATTTCAGGGGGCGATAAAAATGAAAAAATATCGAGGCTTTACTTTAATAGAATTAATGATAGTAGTGGCAATAATAGCCATACTTGCTGCAGTGGCATTACCAGCTATGGGCGAGCAAATAATGAAAGCGAAGGATTCTAATGCCATAAAGGTACTGGGAGCGATCCGTTCAGCTTCAAATATTTATATGACTGATGATACAACAACTAGTAGGGATTATGCTGAAAAGATAAGCGATCTTGAAGTATATTTCACACCAGCAATGGTTCAAAATGTAGAAGATGGTGATACCACAGTAGCGGTAGATGATCCGATTACATCATATCAAGTAAAAGCTGGTAGAGTACGCAAAGGAAATACTGTTAGCGTGGGGTATGGTAACTTCAATGGCACAGCAAATATAGCAGAAATTTATTACGACAACAAAAAAGGAAAGCTTTTTATAGACGGTACAAATAATGGAACAGACTATAATGATGCTAAAGAAAAATTATGGAAAGATTATTAAAAAAAATAGAGGAAAAAAGAAAAAAATATAGTATAATATAAGCAACTTATAATTTTGAGGGGGGCTATAGTTATGATAGATAGCAATTCGACTTAAATTCTAAAAAAAAAGAAAAAAATATTATAAAATAAATAAAAAGGAGGACAAAATATGCCAAAGAGAATTAAATTTTTATTTGTGTCACTATTTACAGTGTTGGTATTCATTATGACAGCGTGTAGCGTAGCACCTTTCAACACAGAAGCTGATTTAGACTATAACGTGGAAGGTATGGCTTACGAAGTAGAGTTGGGTGGAGAGTTACAAATACCCGTTGTAAATGAAAATGGTGTAGAAGCAAAAGCAAAAGAAGTTAAGATTGATGTTTATGAAAACGGAGTGAAGAAAGGATCGACAATTACTATTACGAGAAATACAGAGAAAGGAACTATAATATCAGAAAAGATATCAGGAAATAGTTCAGGTGTAATAATAGTGTCTTTGGAAGGTTTAGATCTTGTAGAAGGACAAGAGATAAAGGTAGTAGATGTGGAATTTGAAGATTTGAATGGAAATGATATAAAACTGGGTAAAATAATAAAAGCAATAGAAGTAACATCTAGTACAGGTACAGGTGGAGGTTCATCCACAGATTCACTAAGTCCTGTAAGCGGACTTACTGCCACAGTCAATGGTACTACAGTTACTTTGAAATGGGCAGAACATGCAAATGCAATGGTTGGATACAGAGTATACAAAATGGAAAGTGAAAACGGTATATATGATAGTTCACTAGAACAAGAGATAGTAGTAGCAAATGGAGTTACAACGTCTCAAACAGAATATCAAGATAAAAACTTAACTGATGGATATACATATTTCTATAAAGTCACAGCATACAGCGGAACAAAAGAAACACCGAAACAATCTATTGCTGTAAATAAAACAATAGAAGAGGAAATCGTAGATGTTGTAATACCTGCTCCGCAAAATGTAGTGGGAGAATCAGATATAGACCAAGCAACTATTACTTGGGATGAAGTAACTATATCAGCAGCAGAGATTATAGGATATAATATATATATAGTAGAAAAAGCAGGAACAATCAACGAGAAAGCTTATAAGTTGAATGAATTTCCTGGAAGAGAAGACCTTACAGAGGAAGAAAGAGCATCAGTTCCAAATATTACAAAAGCTACAACTTTTACACTTTATAAAGGTTATAAATACGGAACAGATAAAGAAATAACTACTGGTGTAGACTACCATATCCGAGTAAAAGCAGTAAGAGGGGACAACTTGCTTGAAGGTAAAAAAAGTAACTCGACAAAAGTTTATCTTTATAATGGAAATGCGCCGGTAATTGTAAATAACACTGAATTCAGTGTAGTGCCAAAAAGTAGTATAGATGCAGATGCTGGGGACAGTTTGTCAACGGTAGGAGCGAAACTTAGATGGCCAGATAAACCAGAAGTAATACAGTACATTATTGAGAGAGCAGAAGCATCTGAAGGACCATATGAGACTCTTACAACTATAGATGAAGGAGTAGATAGTCCAAACTTCAAAACAGATGATGAAAATGGTCAAAACTGGTATATAGATGGAAGCTTCTCAGAGGTTCCAGGAAAAAGTGCATACTATAAGATTAGATGTGTCACAGCCGAAGGAATAGGAAAACTGTCTGGTTATGTACAGATGAAAGATACGGGGGCTCCAAGTGTTCCAATAGTTTCCACAGAAGCATCGTATTTAATGGTAGAGAACTTTGATGAAGGCAGATTGAAACCAACATTTGGACTTTTTGATATGTCGGACGAAGAGGATATAGAGTATGCCGAAGTTCCAGATGAACAAGAAAGAACTGGTTATAAGATATATATTGGGAAAATAAAACAAGAAGGTAATAATGAAGAGCCAATAAACCTAATACATATGGGGATAGTTACGGACTTAAGACCATTTACAATTGATCTGACACAAGATTATAATGGAACGCCTACTAACTTTGAAGCTGGAAAATATTGCATAAGAGTAACATCTATAAATTGGTTTGGAAATGAAAGCTCACATAGTTCAGCCCGAGAGTTTTACGTTTATTAATAGTTAATTAAGAAACAAAATAGAGATACAAGGGGCATACGACCCCCTTGTATCTCATAAAAAAGCCTAAAAATTAGGAGAGTTTCATGTTGAACATATATATTTATACAATAGTATTTGTAATAGGAAATTTAATAGGAAGCTTTTTAAATGTATGTATATACAGAATACCAAATGATGAGTCGGTAGTATTTCCGCCGTCGCATTGTCCAAATTGTGGATACAAGATAAAATGGTATGATAATATACCGATTATTAGTTATTTTATTTTACTAAGAGGGAAATGTAGAAAATGCAAAGAAAAAATATCTTTGCAATATCCAATTATTGAGATTTTCACAGGAATTTTATACGTTATTATTTTTTATAGGGGCGGTATATCACTTACTACTCCGGTATTATGGATATTTACATCGATATTGTTAGTTTTGGCAATAATAGATTTACAAAAATATATACTACCTGACAGGCTTACATTTGCACTTATAATATTAGGGTTTTTATTTACAATGATACTCAATCCATACAATATGGAGATATCTTTTTTGGGAGCTGCAGCGTATTCCTTTCCATTTATGTTGATATATGGATTTGGAGATGCAGTCTTAAAAAAGGAAGTTATGGGATTTGGAGATGTGAAGCTGGGAGCTGGAATAGGAGCTTTTTTAGGCTATACGAGTTTTACGCAATTTTGGTACTTTATCACAATATCATTTTGTACAGGAGCTTTGATATCATTGGTCTTGATAGCTTTGAAAATCAAATCGAGAAAAGATATAATTCCATTTGGACCATTTATCGCTTTAGCGGGCTTTATAATGGCGTTGGGAATTATAAAGGGGTGACGGAAGATGAAGAAAGATAATGGATTTACATTAATAGAACTAATGGCAGTAGTGGCTATAATGGGGATACTTTCAGCTGCTATAATACCTGCGTTGGGACATAGAACGACGAAAAATGCTATATTAAAAGTAAAAGATGATGTTTCGGCATTTCTTACAACTATCATAGAGAGATCATATGAAGAAGGACAAAGCTATACCGTGGAGATAGATCCAGATAATAATATAATAGAAGTATCAAATGGGCAGACTATGAACTTACCTGCAGCATTAAAGTATGCTGTGAAAAAAGAATTTGAAATAGACGGAAATGAATTAGATTTAGATGGAGCCGTAGACCATAGTGGAGAGTTCGAAATAGATGAAAAAGGCGGAGTCAATGTAACAGGGGCAGGCATAGCCTTAGTAGCGAGCGGTAAAGATGATACTGCAGAGCTTGCAATTCAGATCTATAACATAGAAGGCATTAGTTTTGGGAAAGTGAAAGTATATATGAATAATGGAAGCGATAAACTAATATTGAGAGAAGGTTTATAATATAGGAGTGGTATAGATGAGAAGGAAGAGAGAGAAAAAAAAGGGATATACACTGGTAGAGGTATTATCAGCCTTTGCTATACTATCAATAGCTATATTACCGATTATATCAATGTATCCTGCGGTATTTCGTATAAATACACGAGCTACTGCAGTAGGAGAATCAGCTAGGATAGCATTCTCGGTAATAGACTTTATAAAATCAAAAGGGTATTATGCATTAATAGGTGATGCAGCAAGAAGTGATAAGCCGTTAGATGGCGCAACAGCCCTAGCTAGTAGCTCGGTAGCAATAGGGGATGGACCAGACGAAGAGTTAGTGGAACCAAATAGTCGTGTATTTGTATATGATCTAGAAAGGGAAGCAGGCGGATATATTACCATAAAAGCAGCAAAAAGTGGAACCACGAATAACTCAAATGCTACAGGGGATTATGCTTTTGAACAAGACTTTGCTTTTGGAGATACTGACGGGGATCGATTTTTTGTTTTAAATACAAGAGGATTTAGAGTAAATGAATTACGAATAGGGATAGTTATGCGACGAGCGAAAGTGTATTCAACAGAAGCGTTTAGAAGTCCTTTGATTATAAATCAAGAACTAGCAGATAATCCAATAGGGAATAACTTTGGAGCCAGAAGAGAGATGTATGGATTTCGGACTACAGCTGATAGTGATGGTGAACCTGTGGATGAATTTATAATAGGAAAAGTGATTATAGGTCGAGATGCAGATATTGATGCAGGAGATGCCAATAATCCGGAAGAAGAGATAGTATTGAAAGATAGAGCTTACGGAGTACAGTTTATAATTACTCCATTTGAGTAATAAGGAGGCAAAGCTATGAAAAATAAGGGATTTACAATGATAGAGCTTATGGTAGCTATAGCCATACTTATAATATTGGTAGGAATGATAGCTCAAATAGCTCAAACGACAAGCAAAGCACATCAAAAAGAAGTTATAATAAGTCGTATGGATAGAACACTAGGAAAGACTGTGGACTTACTAAAGAGAAGTGTGCGAAGAGCTACAACTCATCCAGGTGAATACAGCGTGGACGCAAATCCGACAAATAATACGAGTGCAGCTATATATATAGAGGGTGGAGAAAATAATTATGCTACAAAATCTGCTATAATTATAAACTACTCGGAAAAAGATCCAGGCGATAATACAGGGACTCTATTTAGGAATAGACAGATATTATATGAATATGATGCAGGCAATAATAGAATACAGATAGCAACTAAAGATAGTGGG
>CAZDNU010000140.1:0-2122 GCA_964506865.1 uncultured Fusobacteriales bacterium
GAGACATATTAAATGATAAAAGAGTAGAAATTTTATATGGTAAAGAAAAGACGATTTTAGAAAATCTGAACAAGATACTCAGTAATGAAAAAGGCGAAGGGAAGATACTGATTAATCAAACTTTGCTAAGGGCAGGACGAGATTACTATGAAAGATTGTTTGACATTATGGAAAAAATAGATATTGACAATAAAACAGTAGAAGGTTGTAGCGACCTTCTACTAGAAAATATAAAACAAAATAGAGACTGTATTATAAAGGATACAGGGATAAAAAGTTTAAAAAATATATATAAAGGCAAGCCAATATTTGTTGTGGCTGCTGGTCCTTCTTTAGATATAAATATGGCAGAATTAAAAAATATTGGAGACAAAGGCATAATAATAGCTGTAGGAACCATAGGTAAAATTTTATTGCAAAATGAAATAATACCTGATTTTATAGTGATAACAGATGGAAAGGATAATATTTATAAGCAAGTATCGGATATAATTCGAAACATACCTCTTTTGTATATACCAGGAGCAAACTATAAGGCTGTAACAAATTATTCGGGAAATAGAATAGTAGCTATACCGGACAAAGATCCATTCTATGAAAAGCTAGAAAAACAAGTAAAAAAAGGTTATATCAGTATAGGTGGGTCTGTAGCTACTGCAGCACTTGATTTTGCATATCAATTAGGCGGAAATCCAATAGTATTTGTAGGTCAAGACTTAGCTTTGTCTAAAGACCTAGAAACTCATGCAGACAAGACGATGTTTAAAACACAAAAAAAAATGACAAGTGACTTACGCGAAGTCGATGGATTAAATGATGATAAGGTGTATACACTAAAAAATTTGTATCATTATTTGCGATGGATAGAGCAATATATAGCGGAAAAAAATGATATAGAGTATATAAATGCAAGCGCGAGAGGGGCAAAGATAAAGGGTACCAATGTAATGCAATTAGATAATGTTATAAAAAAGTTTTGTACTGTTGAAATAGACAAATCAAAGATAAAACTGACTTTGATGGGAATTGAAATGTAATAAATTTAAACTTAGGTAAAGAAAAAGCAAATTTATTCCGATAATCATAGTGTAATAGCATTATGAGGAGGGAATAATAATGAAAAAAATTATTAGTATTTTATTTTTGATATTCATACTATCAGCTTGTATGGGTGGTGGTGCAAGTGGCGGTGGAAGTATAGATTCGGGTGGAACAATAGATCCAGGTGGAAGCAAAGATGAGGAGACAGCTCCAATCAATGTAAGTATAGTTAGTGCTCCCCCTGAACAAAAATCCCCTACCACAGTAGATTTGCAATTTATAGCAACTCAGCAGGGGTATAATTCAGCAGACTTTTTGTATAAGTATGAGCTAAAAACTACGGCAGGATCAGAAGTAATAGCTAAAGAGGATGCTGTATCATATACAAAAGTAAAATTTCCGGATTTATTGCCAAGTACTCAGTACAGTTTTCAGGTATGGGGAATAAATAAATTAACTGGTAATGTATCCTTGAATAGTGGAGTACATGTATTTACAACTTTAAGTGATGCAGATAAAAAAATGGATTTGGAGATAAATAATATTAGCTTTAATAAAATGCAAGTTCGAGTAAGTGAAGAGATCGAGGTATCATTTACGCTTACAAATAGAGGTGATATAACACATAACTTTCTTCCAAATATATCGTTTGGAAGTTGGAATGATTATTTTGAAAAAACGGCAGCAGAGGAGATATGGGAAATAGACCCAGATGAAAGAAATACTTATAAAGTAATTTATAGATTAAGAGAAGCAAAGCCAAGTGCAGATAATACGGTAGAAAAGGTATTTGTAAGTCCTACTATAGATGATTTGAATAGCGGAGAAAATATAGTATTTGCAGAACTGGCAACAAAAGAGATAGACGTAATATTGGATGAAAATGCTGGGATAGAGTTAAAAGAAGTATATTTAAGCAACCGGACTGTGTCGCCAGGGGAATCTGACATTCGCATAAGATATGATATAAAAAATCCAAATACTGATGAGTATTTATATATAAAAGATATTCAGCCAAATTTTTATACAGAAGATGGAGTAGATGTAAGTGCAGAATGGGTTGACAGTAAATCAGAAGAAA